>NZ_JACJSM010000024.1 GCF_014698145.1 Oscillatoria sp. FACHB-1406
GTGAAGGCTGGTGCTATGAAGCAGAAACCTAAGTCGTAGCGTCCTCGTTTTTGAGGTCTCCTCAAAAATATGGACGGGCGCGTGAGGTTTAGGAATCCCCGTGCCTTTGGGTCGGGGAGGATGTCAATTTAAACTGCTTACCGCTCGTTCTTACGCTTTTGTCCCCTCCCCTTTCAAAAAAATAAAACTCCCGCGAACTTTGCACCCAGGAACGCAATAGGTAGCAATACTTACAGAAAATAATGGTAAGTCTGCCAAAATCTGGAGAACTTCAGAAAGTGATTAATGCGAAACAGAATACCCTGTTGTCGTGCTATTGCTCCTAAATTCTGTCTTTTCGCAGAGGGCAGTTTTCTGAAGTTGGGCTTACAATATTAAGAATGGTTAAATTCTGTATTTAACTCTTGACTAAAGTACGCCCTAACCCATTAAACCCGACCGGTGAGGTTTTCCAGTCTATGAACGCATTAATCCCTAACGTTCGAGTCTCCCCCGAATCTTTAGCGATCGCGTTTTTCCAGCGCTCTCACGGGCAATGGAAATCCCAACGACGCTACTACACCCTACAAAGCGAAAAAGTAGAAGAAGTTGAAAGCTTCTTAAGCGTCTCTTTTCTCGAAGCAGGGAGTCCCGAACTTATCGAGTTAGCTGCGTTGCACGAACTCGAAGATTTAGCCTTTGTTGCAGGGGCGAAAACCACCTGGGAAAGTAACTATACCGGTACGCAGCGCAAACCCAGCAAAGGTTCGACCGTCTTTGGCGTAAAGGACAATATTTTATACCGCGATCGCGGATTTGCCACAACCAAACCCGTCACCGCTACATTCTCCTTCATCAATGCCGACACCATGACCCTACGAACCGAATACAAAGGTTCCTTGTTTGAGGAAGAACTCAAACTCATTGGAGAACAGTATCGTACCCGTCAAACCATTATTTCCCGCGCGGGAGAACAGCTAACCATCGGTCAATACTTAGAAAAGCGGATCGGGTAAGGGCATCAGGAGAGGTAACGAGTGGAGAAGAGCCTGTTAATCGCTAAAAGATCGCATTCTAGGCTTGTTTGACAGAAGCAGTCGATTCGCTATTCACTATTCACTATTCACTATTTACTATTTACTCTTGACCTAGATGTCTGATTCTCAAGCGATTAGCCAAGCGGTTGCCAAACTCTACAATACCTTTCCTTTCCCCCCCGATCCGCTCTCCGACGAGGCACCGCCGGGATATAACTGGCGTTGGAACTGGCAAACAGCTTACAACTTTTGTACCGGACGCAAACCGGCGCGGGAGGCGGTTCGCATTCTCGATGCGGGGTGCGGGACGGGTTCGGGAACGGATTATTTGATTCACCTCAACCCGCAAGCGGAAGTCGTCGCGATCGATTTGAGCGAGAAGGCGCTGGAAGTGGCACAGGAACGCTGTCGCCGTTCTGGGGTATTGGAAGGGCGCGAGAAACCCGTACAGTTTTTGCAGATGCCGTTGGAAGAGGCGGTAGCGTTGCCGGGAGAGTTCGATCTGATTAATTGCGTGGGCGTGTTGCACCATCTGCCGAATCCGGTTAAGGGGTTGCAAGCGATCGCGTCTAAGCTCGCTCCCGGCGGTTTGCTGCATATTTTTGTTTATGCTGAGTTGGGACGCAGAGAAATTCGTTTGATGCAGGAAGCGATCGCGCTGTTACAAGGCGATCGGCGCGGCGATTATACTGACGGCGTGAAAGTCGGTCGTCATTTATTCAGCGCCTTACCACAAGATAATCCGATTGTCAAGCAAGATCGGGAGCGATGGTCGCTAGAGAATCATCGGGACGAAGCCTTTGCAGATATGTACGTCCATCCCCAGGAGATCGATTACAACATCGAGACATTATTCGATCTAATCGAGACTTCGGGGTTGACATTTTTGGGATTTTCTAACCCGCAGTTTTGGCAGTTGGAGCGGTTAATTGGGGCAGATGCGGAATTGATGGCCAGATCTGAGCATTTGGGAGAACGCGATCGCTATCGCCTCGTCGAACTGCTGGATCCGAGCGTCGCCCATTACGAGTTTTTCTTAGCGCGTCCGCCTTTAGAGATTAGCGATTGGTCCGACGACGAAGCGCTGCGGCGAGCGATTCCAGAACGCAGTCCTTGTTTGGAAGGGTGGCCGAGTCGCAATATTTTTGATTTTAATTACCAAATTGTGAGTTTGTCTGAAGCTGAGTTTGCTTTTCTGGAGGCTTGCGCGCCGGAACGAGGGGCAAGCGTTGGCGAATTGTTAGAAGCAACGGGCTTGGATTTGGAGGGGGCGCGATCGCTGCAACAGCGACAACTGATTCTGCTTGCTTGCTAGAGTTGGCGAGAAATTTAGAGATTCTTAAGAATTGTCACGCCACTGTGATAAGATTGCTTTTGGCTTGGCGAGCGATCGAGTCATTAATCCGATTGACAAACGCGCTTTTGCATCGTGAATCCGTCTAACTCATCGACTGAACCAACACCCCAGACGAGCGATCGAGAAAATACTTCGGCCTCCACCGCAGGAAACTCGATGGAAGAGTTCTATCAATTGCAGCAAACATTGTTGCGAAGCACTCTGATCGTCACCGCGATCGTTTTTATAGCCGTCTGGCTCTTTTACTCCCTCAACACTGCGTTTAATTACCTCGTAGGAGCCTGTACGGGAGTGGTTTATTTGAAACTGTTGGCGCGAGATGTCGAGCGTTTGGGGTCGAGCCAACAGCGCCTAGGAGTCAAAGGATTAGCGCTTTTTAGCGTCCTAATTATTGTCGCCAGTCGCTGGGGGCAATTGCATATTATCCCCGTCTTTTTAGGGTTTCTGACTTATAAAGCCGCGATTATCGTCTATACCGTGCAGACCGCAATTTTGCCTGCCGATGATAGATAGATAACGAGCAGTGTTGGGGAACGATCGAATCGCAAAATTTGGAGATTGAGGTAAATCTCGCGGAATGGAAATTTTAGATAGTTTGAACCTTCTCAATTCAGTGCCACTGGCTTCTTTGGAAGTTGGCAAGCATTTTTATTGGGAAATTGGAAACTTCCGAGTTCACGGGCAGGTCTTGCTCGTCTCCTGGTTCGTCATGGGGCTGCTCGCGATCGCCTCGATCGCGGCAACTCGCAACATTCAACGAATCCCCTCGGGAATGCAAAACCTGATGGAATCCGCCCTCGAATTTTTGCGAGAACTCGCTCGAAATCAACTGGGAGAAAAAGACTATCGCCCTTGGGTTCCCTTTATCGGGACGCTATTTTTATTTATTTTCGTCTCGAACTGGTCGGGCGCGCTGATTCCCTGGAAACTCGTCGAGCTTCCCGAAGGAGAATTAGCTGCTCCTACCAATGATATCAATACAACGGTAGCGCTAGCCTTGCTCACCTCCTTAGCGTACTTCTACGCCGGACTGAGCAAAAAAGGATTGGGATATTTCGCCAGCTACATCGAACCCATTCCGGTCCTCCTGCCGATTAAAATCTTGGAAGATTTTACCAAACCCCTCTCCCTAAGTTTCCGTCTATTCGGTAACATTCTTGCGGACGAATTGGTGGTAGCGGTGCTGGTGTTCCTCGTGCCTTTATTTATTCCCTTACCGCTCATGGCTTTGGGATTATTTACCAGTGCCATCCAAGCGCTCGTGTTTGCCACCTTAGCCGGGGCTTACATTCACGAAGCGATGGAAGGACACGGCGAAGAAGAACACTAACGCGCCTTCCGAGCAATCGTTATCTGGAAGCGCTAAAGTTCCTACCTTTAGGAGTTGAGCCACCCTAGAGCGCTAGAATTCAAACGGCAAAATTGCCAGTTGAAATCAGCCGCCCGATAACGCATCCCGGCTTGCGAGAACCGCCCTCGCACTTTGGGAGTTAATAAAGACTCCCCAAACTCAATAAATTGTCCGAAAAGGCAATTTTTTTAAACCACTCAACTTTAGTTCTGTAATCTCAAAGGTAAAGACGCAATATGAATCCTACAGTTGCTGCCGCTTCAGTAATCGCCGCCGCATTAGCAATTGGTTTAGCTGCTATCGGCCCTGGCATCGGTCAAGGTAACGCTTCCGGTCAAGCTGTCGCCGGGATTGCTCGCCAACCCGAAGCAGAAGGCAAAATTCGCGGAACGCTGCTGTTAACCCTCGCCTTCATGGAATCCTTAACCATTTACGGCTTGGTCATCGCCCTGGTGCTGTTATTTGCTAACCCCTTCTCGTAAGGTTTCTCAACGCTAACCATTGTAGAGTCGCGATCGCTCGTGACTCTACAAAGATGTCGAGTCCAAAGATGGATTTGTGAAATAAATGTTTGATTTTGACGCAACGCTGCCGGTGATGGCAGTGCAATTTTTGCTCCTCGTCGTAATTCTCAATGCCCTCTTTTACAAGCCCTTGGGTAAAGTCCTAGACGAACGAGCCGAATACATCCGTAAAGAAAACGCTTCGGCGCGCGAGCGCTTAGAGAAAGCGAAAGCTCTAGAGAAGCAGTACGAGCAAGAATTAGTGGACGTTCGTCGCAGAGCGCAAGAGATCGTCGCCAACGCCCAAGCTGACGCACAAAAGATCGTCACCGAGCAAACGCAAGCCGCTCAGAAAGAGTTGCAAGCCGAACGGGAAAAAATCGCCCGGGACATTGCCGCTCAAAAAGACCAAGCGTTTGGGGCGCTGGAAGCACAAGTTGATGCTCTCAGCCGTCAGATTCTCGAAAAGCTCGTGGGACCGGAGTTAGCAAACCGCTAACCCCTCGGTATGACCGTAAATAAACTAAGTGGGGATCGATGAGTAATATTTTATACCTTGCCCATGAAGGGGGGTGGGGTCTCAACTTTAACATTTTTGAAACTAACCTGATTAACCTGGGAATTTTAGTCGGGTTATTGCTGTACTTCGGTCCTAAATTTATCAGCAAAGCGCTCGACGAACGACGCGCGAGGATCGAAGGAGAAATTAAAGAAGCTGAAGGGCGCGCCTCCGATGCGGCAGCTTCTTTAGCCGACGCTCAACAGAAGCTAGCGCGGGCCCAAGCTGAAGCCGAAAATATTCGCAAAGCTGCCGAAGAAACGGCTAAAGCGGCTAAGGATAAAGTGTTGGCCCAAGGCAAAGCTGAAATCGAGCGATTGAAAAGCGGTGCGGCACGGGACACGCAAACCGAACAAGACCGCGCGATCGCAGAATTGCGCGATCGCGTTACCGCCCTCGCCCTCGAGCGCGTCGAAGCCCGACTGCAAGAAGTTCTCGATGACTCCGCCCAAAGCCAACTCATCGACCGCAGTATCGCCCAATTCGGTAACTAGGAGGTCGTATGAAAGGGAGTTTATTGAGCAGCGAAATTGCCGAGCCTTACGCTCGCGCGCTGATGGATGTCGCGCAATCGACCAATTCCACGGATGCTTTAGGCGAACAGATACGCGGTTTGGTCGCCCTGATGGAAGAATCGCCGGAATTGCGCGATTTTGTCGCCAATCCCGTCGTCGATGCGGAAGCCAAAAAAGCCGTACTGCGCCGGGTATTAGGAGAAGGAAGCAATCCTTACCTGAGTAACTTTTTAATGTTGCTCGTCGATAAACGTCGCGTCGCGCTCGTCGATAAGATTCTGGAGCAATTCCTCGCCTTATTGCGAGAATTAAACAAAACCGCTCTGGCTGAAGTAACAGCGGCTAAAGAACTGTCCGAAGAGCAAAAGCAGCAAATTATCGATCGCGTCAAAACAATGGCGGGTACCGACTCGGTTGAAATTAAGACAGCGGTCGATCCCGATTTAATCGGTGGGGTCATCATCAAAGTTGGCTCTCAAGTCGTGGATGCTAGCGTCCGAGGACAACTGCGGCAGATGACCCAACGCTTAAAGGGCAACGCATAAACGCAAAAAATTGTCAAGTTTTTTCAGCAAAACTCGCAATCTTAAAATCCACAATCCACAATCCACAATCGATCTATGGTTAGTATCAGACCGGACGAAATTAGTAGCATTATTCGTCAACAAATTGAATCCTACGAACAAGACGTAAAAGTTGCCAACGTTGGAACAGTGCTGCAAGTCGGCGACGGCATCGCACGCATTTACGGCCTCGACAAGGCCATGTCCAGCGAACTGCTCGAATTTGAAGACGGCACCATCGGTATCGCGCTGAACCTAGAAGAAGATAACGTCGGTGCGGTGTTGATGGGCGAAGGCTTCGGCATTCAAGAAGGCAGCAGCGTTACAGCCACCGGCAAAATCGCATCCATTCCCGTCGGCGATGCCTTTGTCGGTCGCGTCGTCGATGCCCTCGCCCGTCCCATCGACGGCAAAGGCGACATTACCGCCAGCGACAGCCGCCTGCTTGAATCCGGCGCGCCCGGGATTATCGCCCGTCGTTCCGTATGCGAACCGATGCAAACCGGGATTACGGCAATCGACGCAATGATTCCCATCGGTCGCGGACAGCGCGAGTTAATCATCGGCGACCGTCAAACCGGAAAAACCGCCGTTGCTGTCGATACGATCCTGAACCAAAAGAGCGAAGATGTAATTTGCGTTTACGTCGCGATCGGTCAGAAAGCTTCTACCGTCGCCCAAGTCGTCGGCGTACTCGAAGAACGCGGCGCGCTCGACTATACCATCGTCGTCGCGGCTAACGCCAACGACCCCGCTACGCTGCAATACCTCGCGCCTTACACCGGAGCCGCTTTAGCCGAATACTTCATGTACAAAGGCAAAGCCACCCTCGTAATTTACGACGATCTTTCCAAGCAAGCGCAAGCCTACCGTCAAATGTCGCTGTTGCTGCGCCGTCCCCCCGGACGCGAAGCTTATCCCGGCGACGTATTCTACCTCCACTCCCGCTTGCTGGAGCGCGCCGCCAAACTCAACGACGAACTGGGCGGCGGTAGCATGACGGCGCTGCCGATTATCGAAACCCAAGCCGGTGACGTTTCGGCTTACATTCCCACCAACGTCATTTCGATTACTGACGGTCAAATCTTCCTTTCTTCCGACTTGTTTAACGCCGGTTTCCGCCCCGCGATTAACGCAGGGATTTCTGTATCCCGCGTGGGTTCGGCCGCTCAAACCAAGGCAATGAAACAAGTGGCCGGGAAGTTGAAGTTAGAATTGGCGCAGTTCGCTGAAATTGAAGCGTTCTCGCAATTCGCTTCTGATTTAGACGCAGCCACCCAATCGCAACTGTCGCGCGGACAGCGCTTGCGCCAAGTTCTCAAACAGCCCCAATACAGCCCCTTATCCGTTGCCGAACAGGTGGCGCTGGTGTATGCGGGTTTGAACGGCTATCTCGATGATATCGAGGTTGATAAAGTCACGGACTTTGCTGCCGGACTGCGCGAGTACCTGCAAACCAGCAAGCCCAAGTACGGTGAAAGCGTCGGCGCTGAGAAGAAACTGAACGACGAAGCCGAAGCAATGCTGAAAGACTCGATCAACGAGTACAAGAAAACCTTTGCCGCTTCTGCGTAAAGGAAAATCGGAAGTAACGGCAATCGGAGCGATTGAATTAAGGTCCGATTGCCCTACTTTTAGCTAAAAGCCGAACTTTTAAATTTAAAATCCGAAAGATGCCCAATCTTAAAGCGATTCGCGATCGCATTCAGTCGGTCAAGAATACCCAAAAAATTACAGAAGCCATGCGCCTGGTGGCAGCGGCCAAGGTGCGTCGCGCCCAAGAACAAGTGATTGCGACTCGTCCTTTTGCCGATCGCTTGGCCGAAGTCCTCTACAATTTGCAAAACCGCTTGCAATTTGAAGATGTATCTTTGCCGTTACTCTCGCAGCGTCCGGTGCGTACTGTCGGGCTGTTAGTAGTGTCGGGCGATCGCGGTCTCTGCGGCGGTTACAATGGCAACGTTATTAAACGCGCCGAAATCCGCGCCAGAGAACTCGAAGCCGAAGGAATCGCCTATCAGTATATCCTCATCGGACGCAAAGCCGTTCAGCACTTCGAGCGTCGCAATGCCCCGATTTTGGACAAATACACCAACCTCGAGCAAATTCCTAAATCGGAAGAAGCCGCAGAAATTGCCGACGTACTTTTATCGGCATTTCTATCGGAAACTGTCGATCGCGTCGAACTGATTTACACCAAATTCGTTTCCTTAATTAGTTCTCGCCCCGTCATTCAAACCCTGTTACCTTTAACTACCCAAGGTTTAGAAGTTATGGATGACGAAATTTTCCGCCTCACCACGCGCGGCGGCGAATTTCAAGTCACCCGGGAGAAAGTCGCAGCAAAACCGATTCAACCTTTCCCCAAAGACACGATTTTCGAGCAAGATCCGGCGCAAATTCTCGATGCGCTCCTGCCGTTGTATTTGAACAACCAATTGCTGCGCGCCTTACAAGAGTCGGCAGCTAGCGAATTGGCAGCGCGGATGACGGCGATGAGCAACGCCAGCGATAACGCCAGCGATCTCGCCTCGAACCTCACGCTATCTTACAACAAAGCCCGTCAGGCTGCGATTACTCAAGAACTGCTCGAAGTGGTTGCCGGTGCTAACGCGCTGTAATTAATGTTCGCGAGTCTTGGGTTCGATCAGAGAAATATTCGTTTTTAAAACTCTTCCTTTTATTTTAAGGGAGAGTTTTTTGTTGCGATCGGCTTGTTAATTTCTCGTCTATCGAACTTACGCTAGGGTCCACGTGCACAGCTTCGCGCCTCCATAGGCGCTCGATGTCATCGAACTCACGTTGCTAAACAGGAAATTGCAGCATGAATAATTATTTGACGCAATAACCTAATTATCTCAAGCTTATAGACTTTCTGATTTTGCTGCTAACTTTAAACTTAATAATTCATACTCGTGCTTTTCCTTATTCAGAACAGTAGATACAATTGAATACTCTTGAATAGTAGCTACATAAACCACACTTTTACTAATAGTTTCTACATCTTTCATAGCTGAATCTGCTATAAAGCATTTGTATTTTTTCTTAGAGCCGACTTCTTGTAAAGTCAATATTTTCCTACTATAATTAATATGAGTCAATTTTACATTTACACAAATTTCTGTTTCTGCTCTTAACTTAGTATTCTTGATAACATCAAGAACTTCAAATACAGTTTCTTGTTCTATTTCTCCCATTTGTACCTTTTGACCAGGAGAAGCCCAATCTATGTGTAATTTACTGATGCCAATTTTAGTTAAAGCTGTTAAAAACTCCGTATATTTAAAAGCTGTTTTCTTTTTTAATACATTTAATTTAGCTGGCAATTCTTCTGTATTTGCCCCAAGATTTATTAACTCGATAAATTCTTTTAAGCATTGCCCTAAGAAAGACTCTCCTAAACCTAAACTATCTTCTTCATATACAGTTCCTTCCAGGCGCATTCCAAATGAGCCACTAAATACACCAGACATCACAACTTGAGTCTTTTGCTTTACTTCATGTGGTATGATATGGCTTTCTGATTTTCCTAGCTTGATTTGACCGATAGCATCAATTGTTTCTTGTAATGAAGATAAAATTAACCCCAAATTACCGACAGGAGCTTCTGTAATTTCTTCTTCGGGAAAATGTAAAGTAAAATCAATTATTTCCCTTCTTTTTTGAATGGAAACCGTTTCAAGATTATTACGCTCGCAATTATCTTCAGATTGAATAACTTGCCCTAATTCTGGCAAATATTCATCTGGAATTTCATTGCAATTAACAGTTTCTACAACAACGTTTGTCCCTTCTTCGTGAGGAATTTTTACATAATATACAAAACCATCTTCTGTATTGTTAAATATATCTCTAAGCTCAACTTTACCCCGAACTACGTTTTGAAATCTAGATGAAGACATGGGAGCATATAACCATATCTCAGAAACATCAGAACTATCTACACAAATTACAATAAAAATCAATCCAGATTTGTTTTTACAGGAAAACAATACTGGCTTGTCATAAAAGTCGTAGACTTCTATAATATCAATCTGTCCTAATATTGTTCGTTCCGGCAAAAAGCTCATGTTTATAACTTATGTTTTATTAGAATCTTCTTGTTTTAGATCGATTATCTCAAACACCTTATAAGGTTTTGTATTCTCTGGTATCCACCAAGTATGATGTGATTTTTCATTCTTTGAGGGAGTATGTTGTATTCTTCCCATTTCTTCGCTCAAACTACCCTTAGCTATTTTCATCTTTTTAAAACGCGGAATTCTCATAGATAGATTTTTTGCATCATCCAATGATGAATGAATTGATAAACCATAGGCTTGACATTCGGGAATACTCGTAGGGCATTCCTTCTTTGGATTTTCTTGTCGCCAAGATAAGAAATCTTTTGGTTGGGGTGTTTCATGAGCCTTGTTAATAAACCTGTAAAACTCTCCCGATGCAATATCAGATTGCGATGGAGGACAGTCATCGGGAAAGTGTTTTGAATACATTATCCTTTGTTTTGTGGATATAAAACAATATTAACACTTAAACAATTGTTACAGTTAAACTAAAATAAGCGATTCCCTATTGCCATATTTGATAGCCGTAGCTCCTGAAGTTAGGACGAGGTACTTAAAGCCATTTGTCTCTCTCGGCTTTGATAATGTGTTAAGCAAGTTGGTTAGCGCTATAACTAAAACTTTACCAGTAGTAATATGACAAATAATGTGTCAATCGACAACAATATATGGAGGATAGGGAACTCGAATCCCTGACCTCTGCGGTGCGATCGCAGCGCTCTACCAACTGAGCTAATCCCCCAGGCTCCGAACCGAGTACCGATTCAAAAAGTCCAGCATCCTCTATTTTAGCACTTATATTGCCCCAGAGCGAGCAAATACGTCTTGGATGCGATCGAGTTCGAGATCGGCTAGGGAATCGATCGTCCAATTGCTGCACCGTTGCAGCATATGAAACGGGTAAGTATTGGCAATGCCTACCGCTTGCATTCCGGCGCTTTTTGCGGCTTGCAGTCCGGCGAAGGTATCTTCAATCGCCAAGCAATTTGCCGGTTCGAGGGCGAGGGCGGGAAAAGCGCGGTTGAGGCGTTCGACGGCGAGGAGATAGCCGTAAGGATCGGGTTTGCTGCGCTTAATTTCGTCGCCGCCGACAATGATGCTAAAGTAAGAAGCTAGACCGGCGCGATCGAGTACCCAAGCGGCTTCGGAGCGAACTGCACCCGTCACTAAACCGATCTTTAACCCCGCTTGTTGCAATTGTTGGAGGCAGTCGGCGACGGGATAAATCGGCAGCGTTTCCAGGCTTTCGAGGCGCTGCCGATATAATGAGGTTTTGAGGTCGATCAGGCGTTTGAGGGTTTTATCGTCGGCAACGCGCCCTTGTAAGGCAAGGAGATTGGTCAAGCAGGCGCGATCGCTCTGACCCAAGCAGGATTCTCTATAATTGCGGGGCAGAATGCGTAAATTTTCCCCCAACAAGATTTCACTAATTAACTCCGCGTGAATGGCTTCGTCATTAATAATGACCCCATTGAAATCAAATAAAACCGCTTTTAAAGTCATTCCAGATCGCTGCTTATGCAGGCGCAAAACCTTCTATTGCTTCGGGAAACGCATCGCCGATCGTTGAAAAAGTCGTCCTTGCGAGGGGCTTGATTCCCCGCGAGGCTTGATGAACTAACCAGATATCTTGGGTTTGTACGGCTTCAAATCCGATCGCGCCCATCCAAGCATCGACACTTCCCCGAGCGTATTCTTTAATATACGGTTCCTCGAAAACATTTGTCAGCCAATCGCTATGACGCAATAGCTTTTGGTTGCCATCGAGAATCAACACTTGTCCGTTCGGTTTCAGCAGTCGGAATGCTTCTCGTAAAATCTCACGAGAGATGCGTTCTGGGGTTTCGTGGAAAAGTAAGGAGGCGGTGACGAGATCGAAGGACGCATCGGCAAATCCGGTGGCTTCAGCGAGTCCGTGCTGCCAGTGGATTTTTGAACCGGCGACGGCAGCTTTATGGGCTGCCATAACCAGCATATAGGGCGATAAGTCCAATCCGATAATTTCAGCGCGGGGGAAGGCTTTTTCGAGTAGGAGAGTGGTAGAACCCGTACCGCAACCGAGATCGAGAATGCGTCGGGGTTCGCCGCCGATGCTGTTAATCGCGTCTTGGCGAATCCAGGTTTCGTTAGGGGGCAGTGCGTACTGAGTGATGGGATCGTAAGATACCGCAGCACCGGAATTTAAGTAACCGCCTTCGATACCGTGGAAGTTTTGGGAGCGATAATATTCAGGATAGGTGAGGTTGGGTTGACAGAAGCGATCGCTCTCGGCTTCCCAGTCTTTACTCTGGTAGAATCGCCGCAATTCTTCTTGGTCGAGGAAGGAGAGGACAATAGGCTTAAGAAAGCTTTCCCACAGGGTATCTTTACGAACGGGCATAGCGTGCGATCGGGTAAAAGAATTTACATCTTTAAGCATTTTAGTTTTTCACGAGCTACAGCGCC
Organism: Oscillatoria sp. FACHB-1406; assembly: GCF_014698145.1. Taxonomy (NCBI): domain Bacteria; kingdom Bacillati; phylum Cyanobacteriota; class Cyanophyceae; order Oscillatoriales; family Oscillatoriaceae; genus Oscillatoria; species Oscillatoria sp. FACHB-1406. The sequence continues at coordinate 12,374 of NZ_JACJSM010000024.1, forward strand.
ACCTCAAGAGACGGTTAATGTTAGATAAGCTTGACAAAAAGCTTAAGTTGCGCATTGCTCGGCTAAGAGGATTTCAGGGGGAGGGTAGGCATTGCCGTTTGCGGCTGACTGCCGTTGAAATGTCCCAAATTTAGCGATCGCTAAGAACTAAAAAGTGTTTACTCTAACAGTAGAGTTTCACGCTTCTGAAGTGTTGCGCTCTAACGGTTCGCAGTTCGTTCATCAGTAACAACGCATCTCTATTCGCAGTATTTTTGATAAGTCGCTATGTTCAGAAAGGTTCTTTTTGCCGTGATGGGCTTAGCCCTCGCCCTACTCCTCAATTCGCTGCTGTTAACGCCTGCGGATGCTGCGGTTCCCGTTGCGGATGTTTACAATTGGGGTTACGCCAATCTCGGCAGCAATCAACGGGTTTGCCAGAAGATAGCCTTTCAGCCCCAAATGCAAGCTTCTTCCACCTCTTCCGGGCAGCAACCCGTGCAAATTCGTTCCGAAGTTGTCGATAATCGCTACTGCGCCCATCTTCCCAAGGTTAGCCGTTAGCGCGTCGCTGTACAAAAATCGGGGTTTCTGGAGATGTCTATTAGCTAATGCCGTAACCCGTATGTTGGCGCATATAAGGCGGATGAAAAGCTAAAATAATGTTCTCTTTAGGAACCCCTGCCGCTACGAGTTCATCGGTAATCCCATCTTCAATTCCATCGCGGTGAATCCAAATTTTACCCTCAATAATTTCGACATGGACGACACAACCATGAATGCGGCGATCTCCATCCCACCCGGCATTCATAAGGACGAAATTATTGCGATCGCGGTCTACAATAAATTTGCTCTCTATTTCGCCATGTCCGAAGGGAATGCGATGATGGGCTTCTAGGATTTTATAAAGAATGTTTCGATATTCTTCTACTCTATCCATTCTGCAACCTCTGCGGTTTTGGCGTTAAATGTAATTAATTTTAAGTGTTGCTCCTCAATCACCATTTGTGCAATTTCTTCTTGAAAAAAATCGAGATAAACTTCAGCAGGAATTGCCAAATAGAGAACGCGATCGGGTTGAGAACGTTTGAGACCATCTCTGTACAAAATATATTGACCTAGGGCATTTTCTAAGTCATTAACAGGAGAGGGGTTCAAAAAGCTCTTGACTTCAACTGCAATTTTACGTCCCTCTCGTTCGGCAACGATGAACTTTTCTGCACTGAAATCGATGTATACCGAACGAGAGCCAATTGTCAATCGAAATAATTCATCTGTAATTGTCCATCCATCTTTTTCTAAAGCCTTTTTAACCGTGTCGTGGTAGACATCTTTAGCCATTATCTCGATTTCAACGTCGCCCTTTACAATTAAAGCTCGAAAATCCCCGACTGAAACGCTCGCGATCGCTATCGCGTTTTAACTTCGCCATTCTCCTCGCGCGCCGCCCGTTCTTCCTGCTGTTGGCGATCGCCTAATTTCCGCCCCAGCCAATGTACGAAGTTATCGATGTAAGTAAACAGTACCGGAACCACAATCAACGTTAACAGGGTTGAGGTACTAAACCCACCAATCACCGCAATTGCCATCGGCGATCGCACTTCGCCATCCGCGCCGATTTCCAAAGCAATGGGAACCATCCCCGCAACGGTAGAAAGAGAAGTCATTAGAATCGGGCGCAAACGCGAAACGCCTGCCTGTACCACTGCCTTAAACTGCGGCATTCCTTCCTGTTCGGCGGCGAGGGCAAAATCCACGAGTAAAATCGCGTTTTTCGTCACCAATCCCATCAATAAAACGATGCCAATTAAGGCAAATAACGCGAGTTCTTTTTGCGCCACCATTAGCCCCAATAATGCCCCGCCCACCGATAGCGGTAACGCCGACAAAATCGCCAAAGGATAGAGGAAATTGTTGTAGAGTAGCACGAGGATTGCATAGATTGAGATAATCGCAAATCCTAACGCCGTTCCGAAGCGGGTGAAAACATCGCGCATGATCTTCGCATCGCCCGCCGACTCCTCAGAAACATCCGCTGGGAGGGATTTCATCGCCGGAAGCGCGCGAATTTGACTCATTGCGCTGCCCAGGGAGAGTCCGTCGAGGTTGCCTTCTAAGGTGACTTGGCGGCTGCGGTTGAAGCGTTTAATTTCAGCGGGACCGCTGCCCAAACGGATATCTGCGACGGCGCTAATGGGAACGAGGCTACCGTTCGCGCCGGGAACGCGCAAGTTTTCCAGCGTTTCCAGTTTTTCCCGTTCGTTCGTAGCGATTTTGATGCGAATTGGGATTTGGCGATCGCTCAAATTAAACTTGGCGAGGTTCGAGTCGCTATCGCCGATGAGGGCAAGGGAAGCTGTCCGCGCGATCGCTTGTACCGATACGCCTAAATCTGCCGCCCGTTGTGGATCCGGCGTAATCACGATTTCCGGTTTCACCAAACTCAAACTCGAACTGACTTCGACTAAGCCAGGAATTTCCCGCATTTGTTTTTCCAACGCATCGGAGGTTTGACGCAAAGATTCCGGGTTCTCGCCTTTAAGGACGAGGGTAACATCTTTGGCGCTACCCCCGCCGCCGCCGCTGCGAAAGGCAAGACGCGCGCCGGGAATGCTGGCAAACTCCGTTCGCATCTGCTTTTCAAACTCGCGCTGATGGATGCGTTGTTCTTTAGGAACGAGGTTAACGAATACCGAAGCCGCATTGACGCTGGTCGCGCGGGCAAGGACGCGATCGACGGCTGGATTGGCTTGCAGCTTGCGATTGAGTTCCTGCATCACTTCCGTTGTTTCGTCCAACGTCGATCCCGGGGGTAATTCCACCATTACCGTACTCACGCCCGTATCGCCGGAATTAAATAACCCTTTCGGGATAAAAGGGATCAGTTGCAAACTGCCGATAAAAAACGCGATCGCGATTAACAACGTTACAATCCGATGCCGCAAAGCCCAAGTTAAAACAGTACGATACGGCCCAGACCTGCGAATATGCGAATGCTGGTAACTCGTGGCAAACTCTTCTTCCCCGCGATTCTGTGCTTCCTTCTTCGGTTTCAACCAATAGGCACTCAACATCGGCGTAACTGTCGTCGCCACCAAGGTTGAAAACATCGTCGAAACGGCCACCGTTACTCCAAACGGCTGAAAAAACTGCCCCGGAACGCCGCCCATAAACGCCACCGGCAGAAATACCGCCACAATCGTCGCCGTTGTCGCCACTACTGCTAAGCCAATCTCGCGCGCCGCATCCCACGCCGCCCGATAAGGACTCTTACCCATTTGCGCGTGTTGGTCGATATTTTCCACCATACAAATCGCGTCGTCCACCAAATTCCCAATCGCTAACGCCAAACCCAACAGCGTCATCCCATTGAGGGTATAGCCCAACGTCTTCATCACCAGAAAGGTAGGAATCATCGACAGCGGAAGCGCTAAGGCGGTAATCAACGTTACGCGCCATTCCAACAAAAAGACACCGACAACAATGACAGTTAAAAGACAGCCAATCCAAATTGAATCAATAGTTGCTTTATACGTCTCGCGAATCGCCGTCGCGCGGGTAAAGGTTAACTCCAACTTCACATCCTGCGGTAGTGTCTTCTTCAACTCCTCCACCGCCGCCGTTACGCCATCCGCCACCGTCACCAAAGTGCTGCCCTGACTCCGCAATACCGAAAAACCCACCACCGGCTTACCGTTCAAAAAAGCGGCCTGACGCGCATCTGCCGAACCATCCTCAACTTTCCCCAAACTGGTGAGGGGAACCGTATCGCCGTTCGGTAACTTAATTAAATACCCCTGCAAATCCTCGAGGGTTTTCGCGCTACCCAAGGTTCGCACATTCTGTTCGCTGCCCCCAATTTCCGCCCGTCCGCCGGGAAGGTTAACGTTGAAGGCGCGAATTTGGTCGTTGACTTGGGTTGCCGTAATCCCGTAGGCTTGGAGGCGCGCCGGATCGAGATCGACACGAATTTCTCGGTCAACGCCGCCGACTCGTTCGACTTGGGCAACGCCTTTAACGGTGAGGAGGGAACGCGCGATCGTGCGATCGACTAAATCGCTTAATTCTTCGAGCGATCGCTTCTCGCTTTGTACCGCATAAGTCATAATTGAACCCGATGCAAATTCGAGGCGTTGAACGATGGGTTCGTTAATATCTTGGGGCAGAGAAGTGCGAATTTGACTGATTGAATTCCGCACGTCGTTTGTCGCTTCGTTGCTATCCGTTCCTAGGGTAAAATTAATAACGGTAGTCGAGCGTCCGTCGCTGACAGTTGAAGAAATATCTTCAATATTTCCCAGTCCGGCAACGGCATCTTCAACCTTTTTCGTGACTTGAGTTTCGAGTTCTTGCGGCCCCGCACCGGGTTGCGCGATCGTCACCTGAACCGCAGAAATATCGATGTTAGGCTGCTGATCGATTCCCATCGAACGGAAGGAAAAGAAACCGACGATGCTGAGAATCAGGAATAAGACAATCGTGGGGACGGGGTTTTTAATCGACCAGGAGGAAACGTGGAAGGACATGGGGAGGGGTTGCGGTAGGGCAGACTCGAGGTTGTCAGATTTTCTTAATAATACTTAAAATTGAGGGCGACTGGCGATGTAATAGCGCAGTTCTGGATGAGCGCATTTTACCCAAAAAGTCAAGCTTCGCCGTAACTTAACCCTCGCAAAGACGAATGGTCATTCACCCTACATTTACTAATGATGCCGAAAAAGCCAAGTTAATTGAGATGACGAAAGATGCGATAGTCGTTGCGCCAGCTTCAATTGATTGGGAAGTTGGTAATGCTTTTTCAGCGATGCTTAAACGTTCGCGCATCGATCTGCAACAAGCTATTGAAGCCATAGAGGTTTATCAAGAAATTCCGTTGGAGATCGTAGAGATTGACTTAAAAGAGGCAGTCCGATTAGCAGCAAAGTTTAATATTTATGCTTATGATGCGTATATCCTTCAATGCGCTATCGAACATCGTTTACCACTAATATCATTAGACAAAAATCTGGTTGAGATTGCTAAACGTGAGGGGATTCAAGTCATTGAGGTGGAGCCGTCATGATCTACTCTTATTTTCAAGCGCAAGAACGACTTTCATCTTTATTAGAAAGAGCCTTAAGTGAAGGTCAAGTCAAACTCAGATCTCGAGATGGGCGCGTATTCATTATTCGTCCGGAGCAACCTATTAAATCATCGCCCTTTGAGGTAAGAAGCCTGAAACTTCCCATTAATAAGGCAGATATATTAGAAGCCATTCGAGAAAGTCGAGCCAGGTTTTAGTTTGTGACGGTTTGCTATTAATTGAAAGCGCTAAGTATTTAAGCAAAATAAATTACTAATACCAATTTAAGATTGCGCTGCCTAGAATCAACCCTCCTAAATTCTCAGGATAATCGGTGCGTTACGCTTCGCTAACACACCCTACTTTTCATTCTATGCAGCTTCATATCAATCTGGTATAACTTGCAAATCCTGAAACCCTTGAATTTCCTAGCTTTTGGCTTATGGCGATGTGTAAATAATTTTGCCTGAGTGCTTAATTTTTAATTTCCACCCGATCGCCTTCTTTCAAATACGCCGCACCTTTAAGAACGACGCGATCGCCCGAACTTAAACCACTTTCAATCTCTACCTGTCCGTTGGGAAGGATTTTGCCCGCCTTTACAGTTTTCGCCTTCACGGTATTATCCGGTTGAACGACATACGAGATCGCGCTGCCATCGGATTGCGGCAAAATTGCAGCCGTGGGTGCAGTAAGCCCTGTCGCCGCAGAAGTCACGATCGCGGCGCGCAAAAACATTCCGGGTTTCAAACCGGGCGCATCAGCCAGGTCCACTTTAACCGTGGCTTGGCGCGATTGCGGATCGATGGTGGGATCGATTTCGCGCACCGTCCCGTTAAACTTCAATTTACTATCCGCATCGGAGGAAAGTTGCACGCTTTGTCCGGGGCGGATTTGCGCGAGTTGCGTTTCGGGAACCTTGAGTTGCACTTCCAAGCGTCCGTTTTGAATCATCTCGAACAGCTTTTTAGAGGAAGAAGTGAGATCTCCCACATAAGCGCCGCGCGTGGCGATTTTGCCGCTGGCGGGCGCGACGACGCGAGTTTCGTTAAGTTGACTGGTGACGAGTTGCACTTGTCCTTTAGCTTGGGCGAGTTGCGCTTCGGCTTGGGCGATGGTTTCCGGGCGCGCCCCGGATTCGACTTGAACGAGTTGCTGGCGCGCTTCCTGGAGGCGGGCGCGGGCTTGGGCGAGGGCAGCTTGGGCGTTGCGTTCGATGTTAAGGACTTCATCGAGGCGATCGCGCGCGATCGCTCCTTCTCCTTGCAAAAAGCGGTTGCGCTGCGCTCTTTGCTGCGCTAAATTTAAATCCGACTCGGCTTGCGTCACGCCCGCTTCGGCGCTGCGAACGCCCTCTCGCGCCCGCGCTACTTCCTCATTGCGACTCCCCGCCCGCAGTTCGGCAACCCGCGCTTCCGCTTGGGCAACTCCTGCTTGCGCTTGCGTCAGTTGTGCTTGCAAGGTTGCATTGTTGAGGCGTACCAAAGTTTGTCCCCGTTGAACGAAATCGCCTTCCGCCACTAAAACTTGTTCGATCTTCAATCCAGTCGCTTGTGCCATCACGGGTAACAACTCGAAGGCGGCGACGGTTCCCGTAGCTGCTAAGGTGCGGCTGACGGAGGCGAGTTTAACTTCGGCGATAGTAACGCTTTGGGCGGGGGCTTGGGATTTTTGAGTGGCAGGGGCGGGAGTTACCGTTTTTGGTGCTGTTTCTCGTTTGGCGAGGAGTTGACTGCCGCCGAAGGCTAGCCCGACTCCGAGTAGCATTCCTAGTAAAATGCCACGACTGCCCGCATACCAAGGAAGTTTTGCGGGTTTTGGCGACTCTGGAACGAAGGACGGCAAGGGCTGAAGCTCGATGCTAAGCGCTCGATTTTCGAGCTTGGTTGCGCCATTACCGTTTTGAGTCGATTTTCTTTCTGGGGCGTTGAAATCCACGATTTTCTCTATGGGTGCTATAGGAGCGGGGTTATGTAACAGTTAGTTAAAAGTTTTAAGACTTATTTCTTTATGTCTTAATAATACTTAAAAAAATGACGCAGCAGTCTACCTCTCGCGTTTTTCTGTTCATGCACACTCCACTGATAAAGTCAACCCCCATATCGCAGAAATTAGACCAGTTTTTAGTGTGGCACAAACCAATGTTGTTGCAGGGGGAGGCGTTCGGAGGGGCAGCACTCACCCAAAAGACTTGTTAATTCAATGCTTCGAGGATGTAGCGTTGATTCTTTAGACGCAGACGAGGGTTCTTCTGTTCCCACCCAATCGAGAAACTGTCACCATTTTCCTTGGGATTCTTAAGAGCATCTCGTTACGATTGTAATTGAAAAGAGACAAGTTTTTACGGGGAGATGAAGGGAAATGCAAAAATCAGTTACTTCTCAAGATCATAGTAGCGCTTGGATTCTCCAAACGTGGGCATCTTTTATTATTTCTATTACTGCAATGGGCATCGGTATTGTTTATTTGCCCGTTGATAATTGGACGAAAGGGTATATGGGAATGGGGTTGGTATTTACGGTAGGTTCGACGATGAGTTTAGCGAAGACGACACGCGATATTCACGAAGGTAAAAAGATTGTTTCTAAAATTGAAGAAGCCCGCGTTGAAAAAATTCTCAACGATCACAGTCCTTTGCGTTAAATCTTTGTTGGAGGAAAAAAAATTGAACTTTTTTTTGTAAGGGTGTAGCACAACTACGCCCTTACTTATTTTGCTCCATTTTAAAACAATTAACGTAACTTAAAGGAATCGAAGAAACGATCGCCATCTTGCGGATAAGTTGTTTTACTCGGAGCGACGGCGGTTAATAAATAAAGGCGATTTTCGACTAAATACATTCTGGCTTTAATATACCCTTCAGCCCCTTCAACTTCGATTTCTCTGCCGAGGTAATTATTAATTGCGATCGCGCGATTGCTCAGTAATTTACCGCTAACGACTCCATTGGCGACAAAATCTTCTAAAAAGCGATCGAGAAAAGTTCTGGCTTGTTCGTTCGTAGGCGTACCATTAAAAACTTTATAAAACGCACCATATCCTAGCGGACTGTTGGTAGACTCCCAAATGTAAGCTCCTGTTTCTAATCGCCGCGTTGCTACATCTGCTGGTTCGACTTGTTCGTTAGGAACTCCAGGAAAATCAATACTGAAGCGTCCTTGAGGTGCGGTAAATGCTTGCCAATTGCCGGGACTGACTGCCGATTCGGGAGGTTTAGGCGCTTCTGGGGGTGTAGGGGTTTCCGATTCGGGAGGTTTAGGCGCTTCTGGGGGTGTAGGGGTTTCCGATTCGGGAGGTTTAGGCGCTTCTGGAGGTGCAGGGGTTTCCGATTCGGGAGGTTTAGGCGCTTCTGGGGGTGTAGGGGTTTCCGATTCAGGAGGTTTAGGCGCTTCTGGAGGTGTAGGGGTTTCCGATTCGGGAGGTTTAGGCGCTTCGGGGGGTGTAGGGGTTTCCGATTCGGGAGGTTTAGGCGCTTCTGGGGGTGTAGGGGTTTCCGATTCAGGAGATTTAGGCGCTTCCGGGGTTGTGGGAGTTTGGGCGATCCGCAAAGCGGATCCCTGCGGGGGCGCGGAGTTAATATGATGAGGATAGAATACGATCGCGCTGCGTGCGGGAACGCCAGCCATAGCAAGCCAAAGCGATGCAATTGTAACCCCGGAAAGTCGAGCAAACATGATGATTGAAGTCAGTTTAGCGATCGGCAAGTTTCAGTCTAGCTCAACTCTGCAACGATGCGATCGCTCATTAAAGTCTCATTAGCGAGCAAATCTTCCACCGTTAACCGCAGACATCGCTGCGAATCGACTGAAAATAAGAGTTTAACGCGATCGCTGCCCGGAAATCCCGGCGGATTTAGAGTGGCGATAGTTCTGCCCTCTTCAGTATCGTTCAGCACGCGCACGCTCGTTTCGCCGCTACCGAGCGATCGCGTCACTAAGCGATCGCCCTCAAAGTATACCTCCGTTGCGCCCGTTTCTGCCCCTAACTCGCCGATAATCAGTTCGATTTTGGGTTGATTGTCCGTCGATGCGCCCAATCGTAATTCTACCGGCGCGCTGCTTGGATAAGCTTGACCTGCCTTAATAATTGGATGCCAAGCGTGACGATTTTCACGACGATTCCAGTAGCGAATCCCGTAACTGTGGTATAAAAAGTCTTTCACTTCAACGCCGCGCGCTAATTGTAACGCGCCAGACGCGATCGCTTCAAAAGGTTTGTGCGCTTTAATATTGCGACTATCGAAATATTTTTCTACCCAACTTCCGACAGCAGGAATTTGCGTGCTGCCTCCTACTAACAACACGGTTTCGATATCGGTAACATCAATACCTTGCAATCGTCCTTGTTGCAATAATTTCACCATTAAATCGTCTAACTGCTGAAAAAATTGGTGGCGATCGAGAATTTCTTCAAAGCGCTCTCGCTCTAAACTTAATTCGTAACTTTCTAAGGTTTCATCGTTAAAATAAACCTCCGTTGCTTCCCATTGCGTCGAAAGTTGAATTTTTAACCGTTCTGCCAGTCGTGCAATTAAAGATGATTTCGGTACGCCCTGTTCTTCGGCAAAATAATCGACCAACCAGTTATCAATATCCGCACCCCCTAAATACTGCCCTACTTTTGCCAAAACTTTAGCCGTCTTCACTTTTTGAGCGGAACTTTCTCCCAAAGATTTTTCACCCCATTTGAGAATAAATCCGAGCGGCTGAGCGGTGTTCGCCTGTCCCAAATCTAAACGTACAAGCGACAAATCGATCGTCCCACCGCCAAAATCGATCGCTAATAAAACATTATTATCCGCTACCTCGTAACCGAGGGCTGCTGCGGTCGGTTCGTCTATAAGGCGAATTTGAGGGATAGAAAGATTTTTACAAACGCCGCTCAACCAATTGCGATATATATCAAAACTATCAACCGGCACTGTTAAAACGAGCGATTCAATTCCTGCCGGTTCCCTTTCTAGCAATTGTTCGATGATGCGGGTTAAAAACCATTCTCCAACTTGCTCAAAACCAACAGTTACACCCTCTAACTCCGGCAAAAAACCGGGAATCGGCGCGCCAATTCCCCGCTTGAAACCGCGCCAAAATCGCGAATCGGAAGTTAAATCGAAGCCGCGATCGCGAACTTCCTGTCCGGCAATAATTTTACCCGCTTTCGCATCTTCAACGTAAACCAAACTCGGAACCAGCGGCGGATTTTCGCTCATTTGCTGCGAAAGTCCCGGCAAACTTACCGTTTCGGCGGATTGCGTCGCCGCATTCCAACGGGCGACAACGGTATTGCTCGTGCCAAAATCGATCGCGTAAGCTGAGGTGGTAGGTTGAGACATTGACTTTAAGGGCGGGGTTGAGTGCAGCAATCTATTTTAAGCGATCGCGCAGGTAAGTTTGCTAAAATGAAACCCAATGATGAGAGCGAGCGAGCGAAATCAGTAAAAAAATCCTGGAAAATGAAAACTAGAAGTTTTACAGTCATAGTCTATAAAGAAGACGATACTTATATTGCAGAATGTCCTGAAGTCGGAACGATTGACCAAGGCGAAACGATAGAGGAGGCAATAACAGGGTTAAAAGAGGCAACGCGACTCTATTTAGAAGAATTTCCCGTACCAGCAACTTCACCGCGATTTCTGACTAGCATTGAGGTTAGTTATGCCTAAGCTGCCGCGAATTTCAAGCAAAGAAGCGATTCGCGCACTCGAAAATTTAGGATTCAAGCAGATTCGTCAAACGGGAAGTCATGTTGTTATGAACAAGGTACGGTTGGCTGCGTTATTTTCTTACCTCAATAATTGAAAGTTGTAACATTGAGTTGCATTCTCAAACAAGCCAAAGTTACAGTTGAAGAGTTTATCGATTGTCTGTCAGTGGGGTTGAGGAATAAAATTTAATATGGCGTTTTTCGTTTGCGTGAGGTACAGATTCAAAAATGAAATCGGTAGGGGCGCGGATTTCGAGGTCGCCTCGCAATTGAACGTCGCCCCGTAGGGGCGAATGGTATTCGCCCGCTGGGTGTACCTCATTCATGTGAAAACTGCTATATCTGTCAGTTTTTGTTGAGTAAAACGTAAGTCGAATGGCACGGACTTAAGGCTGGTGGGCGCTGCCCACCCTACAAAATATCAATGCTTTGAGCGATTTTTCAACTCTTATTTCAGTACCATTCAAACGTAATACCAGTTCTCATTGATTTTGCACTGTTCCGCACTCATTAGGGCATTGCAGTGCAATGCCCCTACAGATAAAATTTAGTGCATCAGGACTGGGAATTGGTATAAGTCAAAAGACAAATCCTTCTAACGCACTTTTAACCAGAAGAACTCATCGCGTGAAACTCTTACTCGTACTTCTCATCGCAATCCCGCTTCTCCTCTTCATCCTCGCCGAACTCAGTTTGAAGATAATTTGGGGATTTGGCAACCCGCCGTTATATATTGCCGATGAAAAAATTGGCTATCTCCTCGCCCCCAATCAACGCCTCCGTCGTATGGGAAATCGCATTGAAATTAACGAATATTCGATGCGGAGTCCTTCTGTCGCGCGGGAACGCCCTGAAGGAACGCTGCGAGTGCTGCTGCTGGGCGATTCTGTGGCGAATGGCGGTTGGTGGACCGATCGCGCCCAAACCATATCCTACTTGATGCAAGAACAGTTGCAACAGGGCGGGCAAACGGTGGAAGTGTTGAATGCGTCGGCGAATTCTTGGTCGCCGCGCAACGAACTGGCTTACGTCCGGCGCTTCGGACTGTTTGGGGCGCAAGTCGTGGTGTTGCTGATTAATACCGATGACTTGTTTGGGACAAAACCGAGTTCGTTGCAAGTCGGGCGCGATCGCAACTATCCCGATCGCAAACCGCCTTTAGCATTAGTTGAAGCATACACGAAATATTTTGTCAAGCAAAAACCGATTCCCGGTTTAGCAGAAATTCACAAAGAAGAGGGCGATCGCGTCGGGATAAACTTAGAAGCAATTGGAAACTTAAATGAAATCGCGCGCGCGAACAATTCCCAACTCATCCTCGCCATGACTCCGTTACTACGAGAAATCGGCAAACCCGGCCCGCGAGATTACGAATTAACAGCGCGAGAAAGAGTGAAACAATTTGTCAACAAGCGAGATATATTTTACCTCGATTTCCTCGTAGATTTTAACGCGCATTCCGACCCCAAAACCCTGTACCGCGACCATATTCACCTCAGTCCCCTCGGCAATGAAAAAGTGCGAGATCGCGTGGTGGGCGCGATTTCCAAGCAAATAGCGAAGCTCTAAAAAATTGTTATCAAAAGCTATTATCAAAGCAAATATTAAGCTTTGGTAGAACGGTAAAATGCGGACATTTAATTAATAAACTCGCTCCTTAAAGACGGCACTTACTGAAGACTAAAAACTACGTTTCCGGACTGTAGAGACGTTATATATAACGTCTCTACAGGTCTCAAGAAAAAAGGTTTATAAGTAGTCTCTCATTAGCTTATTTTAGCGCCTTTCACCCAAACCTAAATCATGAAAGTCGATACGACAGTTCGAGTCGCTGCCTACATTCTCCGCCAAAATCGCGAAGGGTTTCACGAACTGCTAATGTTTAAACATCCCGATTGTCCCGACGCTCCGATTCAAATTCCGGGGGGAGGCGTTGAACCTCAAGAATCTCTAGAATGCGCTTTACATCGAGAAATTTTGGAAGAATCCGGACTTGGAAATCTCACCATTCTGCGGAAATTAGGCGTGGCTGAAAGCTGCTGGTTGCAACCGCGCAAACTCATTTCCTATCGTCACTGCTTTTTGTTGCGCGCAGAAGGAGATTTGCCAAATATTTGGGATTTTCGCGTTCGAGGGTCAGGAATCGATTCGGGAATGATATTTTCTTACTTTTGGGAGCGTCCCCATCTCGATTTTAAATTACCCCAAGGATTCGGTGATTTTTTGCGCCCCGATCGCATCCCCGAACTCTACGCGCGATAGGCAGTGCCGCGAAGCGCGATCGCGTCGAGCGAACTGAAAAATGATAGGATTGCAAAGACTCCTACCGATGATAGATGAATGGCAGAAACTCTCTTCTTCAACGCCCTGCGCGAAGCAACCGACGAAGAAATGGCGCGAGACCCCAGCGTCTTCGTCTTAGGTGAAGATGTCGGTCATTACGGCGGTTCCTACAAAGTGACCAAAGACCTTTACCAAAAATACGGCGACCTGCGAGTCCTCGACACCCCCATCGCCGAAAATAGCTTCACTGGTATGGCGATTGGTGCTGCCATGACCGGACTGCGCCCGATTATCGAAGGCATGAACATGGGCTTTTTGCTTCTCGCCTTCAACCAAATTTCCAATAACGCTGGAATGCTGCGCTACACCTCCGGCGGCAATTTCAAAATTCCCGTCGTCATTCGCGGTCCCGGCGGAGTCGGACGGCAACTCGGTGCCGAACACTCCCAACGCTTAGAAGCTTACTTCCAAGCCGTTCCCGGACTGAAAATCGTTGCCTGTTCCACCCCTTACAACGCCAAAGGATTGCTCAAATCCGCCATTCGCGACGATAACCCCGTCCTTTTCTTCGAGCACGTTCTTCTTTATAACCTTAAGGAGAACTTACCCGACCACGAATATCTCGTTCCCCTCGACCGCGCCGAAATCGTGCGTCCGGGGAAAGATGTCACCATTCTCACCTACTCGCGGATGCGCCATCACGCTATCCAAGCCGCTAAAACCCTCGAAAAACAAGGCTTCGACCCAGAAGTCATCGATTTAATTTCTCTCAAACCCCTCGATATGACAACAATTGGCGCTTCGGTTCGCAAAACCCATCGCGTCATCATTGTTGAAGAGTGCATGAGAACCGGCGGAATTGGGGCAGAACTGATGTCGCGCATCAACGAACAACTATTTGACGAACTCGATGCGCCCGTCGTGCGTCTCTCCTCCCAAGACATTCCCACGCCCTACAACGGCATCCTCGAAAACTTAACCATTGTCCAACCCGCTCAAATTGTTGAAGCCGTCCAAAAAATGATGGCGCTACAAGTTTAGTGAATAATGAATAGTGAATAGTGAATGGTGGATCGTTTTATAGGCAGCAAGTTACTTTTGTATTTCTCGCGATAGAGAGAAGATTGCAAAATTGACCGCTTCCCACTCGCTCTGAGCGCGAACTCCCAAACCGTAACGCTTCCCTAATAACTATTCACTATGCACTATTAACTATTTACTATTTACTATTTAAGTAATGCAAAAACAGCGCTCGTTAATCGCTTTAATTTTAGTCTTAGTTGTCGCCGCGATCGTCGTCCTCATTCAACTGCCTCTCGCTTTGGGACTCGACTTAAAAGGCGGCGCGCAACTCACCATTCAAGTGCAGCCCGCCGAAGGTTCTGCCCGCATTACCCCAGAAAACCTTAACGATGTTAAACGGGTTCTGGAAAACCGCGTTAACGGTTTAGGCGTAGCCGAACCTATCGTGCAAACCGCTGGCAACGATAAAATTCTCGTTCAACTGCCGGGAGTCAGCGACCCCCAACAGGCAGAACGAGTTTTAGGAGGAACGGCAAAACTCGAGTTTCGCCCGCAAAAACCCGGCACGGAAGCCGAATTTGATGTCCGGCGGCAAGAGTTAGCCTTAGCCAAGGCTAAATTACAAGTGCTGTTGGAGGATAAAAAGCAACAGCCCGACGAAGCCGCCCTCGCTGAAGCGAAAGCCCAGCTTCAAAAAACGAATGAAACGATTCTCAATCTCTTTGAACCTGTCGATTTAACGGGAAAAAACCTCGCCAATGCAGGTTTTGGAACGACTTCCGGCGGCGATAGCTGGCAAGTCAGCGTTGAATTCGACCCGGACGGCGGTCAAAAATTTGCCGACCTTACTAAAAGTATTGCTGGAACGGGACGCACGATTGGGATTTTCTTAGACGACGAATTGATTAGTTCGCCCATCGTGAGTGCCGAATATGCCGCCCAAGGGATTGCAGGCGGTAGAGCTAGCATCAGTGGCAATTTTACCAGCGAGACAGCGCGGGATTTAGCCGTGCAACTGCGTGGCGGCGCGCTGCCCTTCCCCGTAGCGGTGGTAGAAAACCGCACGGTGGGTGCAACCTTGGGGCGCGATAGTATCAACCGCAGTATTATCGCTGGATTGGCGGGATTAGTCCTGGTTTTTGTCTTTATGGGAGTCTATTACAGGCTGCCGGGATTGATTGCCAACATTGCCCTGGCGATTTATGCGCTGCTGACTTTAGCGGCTTATTCTTTAATTGGCGTGACGATGACGCTGCCGGGGATTGCTGGATTTATCCTCAGTATCGGGATGGCGGTGGATGCAAACGTGCTGATTTTCGAGCGCACCCGCGAAGAGTTGCGCGACGGTCAAAAACTGTATCGGGCGGTCGAATCTGGCTTTTACCGCGCGTTTTCGAGCATTTTGGATAGTAACGTTACGACCTTGATTGCTTGCGCCGCGTTGGGATATTTTGGTTCGGGGCTGGTACGCGGTTTTGCGGTGACGCTGTTTATCGGCGTTCTGATTAGTATGTTTACGGCGCTGACGTGCAGCCGAACGCTTTTATTATTAGTCGTTTTGGGCTTCCCCGGCGTGCGCCAAAAACCGGAATTATTTTGCCCGAATTTACCGGCTTCGGTGAGGTCTTAGGGAGGCTGAATAATTCGTAATTCGTAATTCGTAATTCGTAATTGATTGAGATGAGACTTAATGTTATTAAACTGCAACGTTTATGGTGGACGGTTTCGATTGTTGCCACCATCGCCGGTTTTGCAGCAATGGCGATTTCTTATACGCGGTTTAATGCGCCGCTGCGTCCGGGTTTAGATTTTATCGGCGGTACTAGACTGCAACTGGCGCTCGATTGCTCGGTGGCGGGACAGTGCGACAAACCGATTGAGGTGGCGCGAGTACGAGATGTTTTAGCCCAGCAAGGGCTGGAAGGAAGCACAATTCAAGTTATCGACGGGAATACTCTTTCCGTGCGCACTAAGGAGTTAAAACCCGAACAGCGTAACGAGTTACAAAATGCTCTCAGTAAGGAGATCGGGCGCTTCGACCCGAAAACCGTTCAAATCGATACGGTGGGGCCGACGGTGGGGCGCGAATTGTTTTCGGCGGGGTTGTTGGCGTTGGTGATTTCTTTTGTTGGGATTGCGGTTTATTTGAGCTTTCGCTTTAAGCTCGATTATGCAATCTTGGCAATTGTGGCGCTGTTCCATGACGTAATGATAACGGCGGGATTTTTTGCTTTTCTCGGGTTAACGCCGTTTGCAGTAGAGGCGGATAGTTTGTTTTTGGTGGCGCTGTTAACGATTACGGGGTTTTCGGTAAATGATACGGTGGTCATTTACGATCGCGTGCGAGAATTAATCGCAGAGCGCGGCGGTAAAGATTCGATCCAAAATATCGTTGACGATGCGGTGAATCAGACCTTAACGCGATCGATTAATACCAGTTTGACGACGACGCTACCGTTAATTGCGATCTTTTTCTTCGGCGGCGAAACTTTGAAGTATTTTGCACTGGCGTTAATTATTGGCTTTATTTCGGGTGCGTATTCCAGTATTTTCATTGCCAGTACAACGCTGGCTTGGTGGCGCAGTCGTAAGGGGGAAACGCTTGCAGTAGCAACACCTCAAGATACTCGCCCTGCCAATTCCATCGATAAAATCTAAGTGCTGTGTAACCCAACCCAAATTTTATGAACGATCGTTCCACTGCACCCGTAGATCGCGATCGCGACCTCGAACGACAAGTCCAGAAACTTTACCAGTTTTCGCTGCGTCGCCGGTGGTTATTTGTCGGTTTCTGCTGGTTGATTCTTGCCCCATTAAGTCTTTGGGCGCTGCGCGATCGCATTTCTTTAGGGTTGGATTATTTGACTTGGGCGCTCGTCCGCACGACTCTTATTTTTGACCCCATTCCGAGTCTGGCTTTGGGGTTTTGTATTGCCATTCTCGCGGCTGTTCTGTTCGCGCAAACTTACCGTCACCTTTTTGGGTTTTCTCCTCAATATCGACAGCAGTTAGAGCGCCAGGTCATGCGGATTCGAGCAACGGGACAAAATCATCCGCTTTGGAAGTCGATCGTGAATAATGAATAATGGATAGGGATTAGCGCCAGATAGTTTTTCGAGCGGTGCTTTCTCAACTTAAAAGTTATTGTATCAACCATTATCCATTGTCAATTATCAATTAAATCTATGTATTTTTCAAGGGAATTTGTCGAGCAACTCAGACAATATTTAACGACAAAAAGCGCTACGGGCGATGAAGAAGCGCGCGCTTTATTGGCAAAACTAGAACAACTCGAGCGGGAAGGCACTGCAACGCAGAGCTTTTTTGTACCGCCGCCGGGACAAGGATTGGGGTGTTGAGGGGTTGAAGCAGAAATAACGAGCGCGCATATATATGCGCGCTCGCTAAGCAATCTTTCTTAAAAACTAGAATATTGGTACGGTATTCTAGTTTTCTACCGCTCTTTAACTCTGTAACCAGGGATCGAAATTTTGCTCAGATCGACTGAACGAAGACGTTTCGCAAATTCTTCCTTAGTGACAAACTTCTTTTCTGTAAAGCCACTATTGCGACTTCCAGTAAAAGGAGCGATCGTTCTCGAAGTTTGAATTTTTCTCAAAGTATCATCAATCTTCGGTTTCTGATGGAAAATATTCTGCATCGTTATCATCGTTTGTTGATTTTTCATCGTTATCTCCATCTTGAATATTGTTCAGTTGGGTCTCTTGCACAATATCTTCTATGAATTCATCAAGAGAAAATATTAAAGGTTCAGAAGTAGGCGATCTAACGCATTGTTCTAGAATTTGCTCTAAAATTAATTCCTCATTACTAGGTTCGCGAACTGAAGGAAAAAGTCCTTTTGCTTCTTGACGATCGATGACAAAGCTGTGAGAAGGATATCCATCAACGAGCTTTTTTATCTTACCTCCTAAACTAGGGTTAAGGCGAATACCATACTCGTAAGCGACTTCCATAGACCTTGAAAGCTCGCCCAATCTTAAGGGATCGATTTGTCCAGCTATTGGAGTCAACAAACCGACTGCCATCGAACTTGCAATATCGGCTGCTAGTTTAATATTAACGACACCTTCCGAGCGATAAACAGTTTCAATAAAACAAACTTCAAAAGCTTTAAAAACTTCATCTCTCAGAACATCTAAAGCTTTCTGTAAATCTAGACCGGACGAACGTCTGAAATCATTTTCTTTAAGAACCTGAACGTCTAGAGGGCCGAGTTCAGCTAAGTCTGATATTACTATCTCGTCCGCTCCAATCGCAATTAAAGTGCCAGCACTTTTGCAATATCCAAAGACAAATAGCGTAAACGTCTTATACGCTTGCTTCAAGAATCGGGTGATTCTGTAAGCAGCATCAGGATCGCCGCCATAAGTTGCCAGAACTAAAACTGCATTTTCCCTTTTATGCGATACGCTCCTAACAACCTCTACAAATAGGTCGGCATTTTCTTGACTGATATCCGCGCTATAAAGAAAGAGATTGGCATCAAGAGGCTCTGATATATTTTTGATACACGCTTGTACATTCTCCGGTATGTATGTACTCATGAACTCCGCCTAGTATTGCTTCTATGATAAGCGATCGCACCCCACAGCCACCCAGCGAAAACCTCGTAAACGCAAAGAACTGTTAAGATTGAGAGAAAGCAAGCGGCTCTCGAGCTTCCCTCGAGACTGTGAAATGTCCGCCAAGTCACTGCGTTAATTATTCCCTGGCACTATGACGACCTTAGTCGCGCCCGAAAAGAAAAAGCTAGAAAACCCCCCCCTAGAACTCCATTATCTCGGCGATCGCGTCCTGCGTTCCCCAGCTAAACGCATTGCCAAGGTCGATGACAGCGTGCGCCAACTGGCCCGAAAAATGCTGGAAACCATGTACAGTAAAGACGGTATTGGTTTAGCCGCCCCCCAAGTCGCCGCCAACAAGCAATTAATCGTCATCGACTGCGAACCGGATAACCCCGCCAATCAACCTTTAATCTTAATCAACCCGGAAATTAAAGGCGCGAGCAAAGAGTTGTGTACCGCCCAAGAAGGCTGCTTGAGCATCCCCAACGTCTATCTCGATGTGGTGCGCCCCACCGCAATTGAAGTCGCGTTTAAGGACGAAAGCGGTCGTCCCCGGCGCATCAAAACCGATGGACTCCTCGCCCGCGCGATTCAGCACGAAATGGATCACTTGCACGGCGTTCTGTTTGTCGATCGCGTCACCAACAGCTTAGCCTTAACCGAAGAGTTGAAAAAGTACAACTTTTCCGTTAGCGCCGTCAAACCCATCGCATAGGAGATTGCAGTCATTATGGGCATGACACCCAAAAGTGGTGTATTTTTAATGGGGTCTTGCGTTGCCGCGATCGCGGCAGTCGGCTCGGTCTTTGAACTCGGTTACGGCCACCCCACCTACGGCACTTCAACCACCGCAGCCATTCTCATCGCCAGCATTCCCATCAGCGCCCTCTTATTTTGGGCCGCCGTTCGGGATACCAAAGCCAATCAATAAGTCCTCAGAAGAATGAGCAGCTTAAGGAAGGCATCTCTGCGGCAGCTAGCAATCGGGGGGGGAAGTGTGCCGCTTCTCCCCCCTTATCGCTTGCCGGAAACGCGAGAAGTCATCCTCGGACGCGAACCCGTCTGTCATCTCATTCTCGACCCGAAAATTTACACCGGCGTTTCTCGCCGTCACTTAGCTATTCGCCCTCAGTCCTACGGCTGGGAAGCGTGCGATCTCGGCAGCGCCAACGGCACTTACCTCAACGGTCAGCGCTTGCATCGCTGCCAACCTCTCCAAAACGGCGATCGCCTCAGCCTGGGTAAAAACGGCCCGGAGTTCATTTTTGAGGTCGAAGATGCTTCAAACACCTCGAATCCCGACTATGTAACCTTTACACAGCTTTTCCCCATCCTCTCCACCGGCCGCGATTTAATGCAAAAAGCTTTTTTGCTCCCGGCGGGGGTGACGGTGGTATTTGTCGTTCTCATGTTTGCCTCCGTCGGGCAACCCGTCGCCTTTAACCTGCTATTCGCTGCCTATCTCGCCGGAGCGGCCTATTACTACGTCTATCAACTCTGCGGCAAGGAAAAGCCTTGGTGGGTTTTAATGGCTGTCGGATGGGCAACGGCAGGAATTGTTGTCAGTCCGCTCCTGATCGTGTTTGCCCAAATTTTCCGAGTCCTCTTACCCGGAGAACTGCCCGTACCGGGAGAAAAAATAGCCTTTCCCGCTTTGCTGGTGCGGATGTTTTTTGGGGCGGGCCTGATGGAAGAGTTGCTCAAAGCCCTACCCGTTCTCTTTGCCTTTGGACTGGGACAATTGCTCAAGGGTTCCTCGCGGCTGCGCGAACGCTTTGGGGTGATGGAACCCCTAGATGGCATTCTTTTGGGGGCGGCTTCTGCGGTGGGTTTTACCTTGATTGAAACCTTGGGGCAGTATATCCCGACAATTATTCAAAATACGAGGTTGCAATCCGGGGAAGGGTTGGGGCAGTTGTTGGGGCTGCAATTGCTGATTCCGCGCATTTTGGGGTCGGTTGCCGGTCATATGGCTTATAGCGGCTATTTCGGTTATTTCATCGGACTGAGCGCGCTCAAGGCGAGCAAGCGCACCCAGATTTTATTGGTGGGATATCTGACGGCTTCTTTTCTTCATGCGTTGTGGAATGCGAGCGGTTATTACAACAGTTTGTTGTTAGCGCTGGTGGGCGTAATGTCCTATGCGTTTTTGGCGGCGGCTATTCTGAAGGCGAGGATTTTATCGCCAACGCGATCGCAAAATTTTGCCACTCGTTTTTCTAAGTAATAATTCCGCTTCTGTCGCCGACGATAAGTGGCGAGTTATTCGAGATAGAGAAATTCCTATAACGATGCTACCTTTGTCGAAATTCAAGCTTTTATAATTAAGTTTTTTTAAGTAAAGAATTGTATAGCGCTCGTTTTCGAGCAATGCCCCTTAAGGAGCGTAAGATTGAAGATAATGATGGTAGCCTACGAATTTGGCTCGGATCGATCGTGTAAGGAGAAAACCCGCGTCGATGAGTATTTCAACTTCTGTACTTACAGAGTTGCTGCGATTCTTTCCCGATTTGCGACCTCAACTGTACTTCAAATCTTCCTTAATCGCGCTCTCTCACGCGATGGAAGACCAAGTTTTAGCCGATACGAACGTCCCCCTGATCGTTGCCACCTTTCAACGAGAGCGTTACTATCGCCAAGAAGCTCATCGCTATCGAAGGATTGCGGAGAAAACGGCTTGGGTGTACGTGCTGAGCGCACCAGAAACCGATTTTCGGAATGACTCGGGCGTTTACGAATCCGTTGCTTTCGATGTAGCCGATGCTTTAACGCAGGAATGGCATTTGGTTGTTCTGAATTCCCAGTATGCCAATTGTTTGATTTGTCGGGAGCGAGCGCTCAGTCCGGCGGAAATTGCGGCTTCGCCGGTCGAAAACAGTCGGCGCTTTGAAGGAATTTGGACGTTCGATCGCACCGTCAGTTTAAAAGCTGCCGAAATTTTACTCGATCGCATCTCGCTCTACCGCCCGGAATTAGCACCCAAACTCCAACAGACGCGCGACATTTTCTTAAGCGCTTCCCCCAGCCAGAAGATGCGCGATTTACCCCCAGCATCGAGTTCGCCCGCAACCAACCCCGATCCCTTCGTGCAACGCCTCGTCACCTACTTACAAGCGGGTCAGTACAAGCTGATGAAAGCATACCGTTCTATTGCTGCCCAAGAGCAAAAAGAACGCCTCATTCATCTGATGACGGTGGCGATTCGCGAATCCCTCGATCCCGAAGAAGTCCTAGACATCGCTGTCGAGCAGTTGGGGCGAGTTTTAAGCGTTTGCCGCTGCATTATTTATCGCTGTCAGGAAGACTCGCAAACGGTTAAGATCCTCCATGAATATTTGGGGTCGCAGGCTCCTTCCGCGCGCGGCGAAACTTGGCCCGTGGCGCAAAATCCGCTGTTTCGGGAAGTTTTAGAGCGTCGGGCAACGGCTTGCGCGAGCGATACCCTAGAAGATCCGCGCCTCGCCAACGCCCCGAAAGCCTCCCTCGAGCCGTTTATCCGGCAATACGGGATTTCTTCTTGGCTGTGCGTTCCCGTTTTTTATAACAATCGCTTGCAAGGGATGGTGGAATTGCACCACTGCGGAACGACGCGAGAAGAATGGACAAAAGAAGAAATTAGTTTAGTCGAAGCCATTGCAACGCAAGTCGGCGTGGCTTTGATTCAAGCTGAAGCTTACGCTAACCTAGAAGCGCTCAACGAACAACTCGAATCGTTCGATCGCACTCGCTCTAATCTGGTTGCGATCGTCGGACACGAATTGCGAACTCCCCTCTCTACCATACAAGTTTGTCTGGAAAGTTTAGCCAGCGAACCCGATATGTCTGCTGACTTGCAACAAGTTATGCTCCATACCGGCCTTGCCGATGCGGAGCGGATGCGAAAACTCATTCAAGACTTTCTCACCCTCTCCCAATTGGAAAGCGGGCGCGTCGAATGGAACCCAGAAAACCTCAATATTCAAGAGTGCATTAGTCTCTCTTTAAGCAATACCTTTGCGCGCAAATCAAAACAAGAATTACCCGAAATTATTGCCCCCCTCACCAGCAATTTTCCCCTCGTTCGCGCCGATGGCGAGTGGCTGGTGCAAGTCCTCGCAAAATTGCTCGATAATGCTTGTAAGTTTACTGATGTTGGCGGGAGAATCGCGATCGAGGCTCGGGTAAATCGCGATCGAATGTTAGAAATTGCCATTTCCGACAATGGGCGCGGTATCGAACCGAGCAGTCTTGAAACCGTTTTCGATCGCTTTTATCAAGAAGAAGGCGCATTGCAGCGGACTGCGGGCGGGACGGGTTTGGGGTTGGCGATTTGCCGCCAAATTATTAAGCGTTGGGGAGGCGAAATTTGGGCAGTTTCCGAAGGGAAAGATAAGGGAAGCAAGTTTTATTTTACGGTTCCGCTGGCTGAAGGCGCGATCGAGCCGCAGAATGGGGCTACAGCGCGCGCGCCCGAAGCGAGTTCCGTGAAACCTTCCGCCAACAGAACCCGCCAAAGAAGGACGAAAAAGCGACAATAAGAAGTCTCTTAAAATTCTCTTCAGATCGGGAGATTCAGGAGAATAATTTCGATAGTCGAATCAAAAGTAGGGTGTGTTAGCGAAGCGTAACGCACCATTATCTCAGCCCAAAACCGATCTGTTTCTCAGTTTTTATCGGCTATGTTTTTGTAGATGTTTGGAGTCCAGTCAGAATCAAAAGTAGGGTGTGTTAGCAAAGCGTAACGCACCATTATCTCAGCCCAAAACCGAGGGGAGTCGATTCTGTCTATGCAACGTCATCTTCAATTGGTATAATACCAATTCTCAGTCCTAATACAATAAATAAATTTTATTTGTAGGGGCATTGCACCGCAATGCCCTAATTCTGGGTAACAGTGCAAAATCAATGAGAACGGGTATAATACCAATTTAAAATTGCGTTGCCTAGAATAAACTTTCCTAAATTATCAGGATAACGGTGTGTTAGCGAAGCGTAACGCACCCTACTTTTCATTCTATGCAGCGACCCATCAATCTGGTATAAGTCAATTACTCTTTTATTTTGGCGCTATAACAAGCATAAGATTCAATATGAATCTGCGAAAAATGTTACAGCACTATTCTTAAATCATGGAGAAAACCGAGATAAATCTTCAGGCTTTATCAGCCCTCTTTCGGTTATAATGCCTGCAATTAACTCGGCAGGAGTCACATCAAAAGCAGGATTATAAAACTCCGCACCGGGCGTACAAATTCGAGTTTCTCCGACCTGATAAATCTCCGCCGAATCTCGCTCCTCAATCGGAATTTCTGACCCCGTTGTCAGCTTAAAATCTACCGTTGAAAACGGTGCTGCTACAAAAAACGGGACGTTATGCGCCTTCGCTACAACTGCCAAACCATAAGTCCCAATTTTATTCGCCGCATCTCCATTCGCCGCAATCCGATCTGCCCCCACAATCGCCACATCAATTAACCCTTGTTTCATGCAGTGGGCTGCCATTCCATCGGTAATAACCGTCACCGGGATTCCCTCTTGGACGCATTCCCACGCCGTCAATTTTGCCCCTTGCAAGCGCGGGCGCGTTTCATCAGCAAAGACTCGATTCAAGCGTCCCTCGCGCCACGCCGAACGGATTACCCCTAGGGCAGTCCCGTAACCCGCCGTTGCTAGCGCCCCCGCATTGCAGTGCGTCAAAATCGTTAACTTCTCCGGTTGCGAGGGCAACGCTATTAAGCCATTGTCGCCGATCGCGCGGCAGGTTTCCACATCCTCTGTTTGAATCGTTTTCGCGCTTTCTAGCAGCAGGGCGGGAATTTCTGCTAGCGGTACTGTAGCAGTGCGGGCGACTTGTAATTGGCGATCGATCGCCCAAAATAAATTCACCGCTGTCGGGCGCGTTTGGCGCAATTGTGCGGCGATTTCCTCCAATTGGGCGAAAAAATCCTCGCGAGTCTCGGTGTTAATTTCCCGCGCGCCGAGATACATTCCATAAGCTGCGGCAACGCCAATGGCAGGCGCGCCCCGTACTACCATTGTTTTAATCGCATCGGCCATCTGTTCGCAGCGATCGATTTCTAAATAGGTTGTGGTTTCGGGTATGCGGGTTTGATCGATTAATACAACTCGATTCTCAACGTAGCGAATGGGATCGATTCCGCCGGAAGCCATTGTACTGGGCGCGTTAGGCATTGTAAAAAACTAAGATTGAGGGAATGCCGAAGCAAACTTATCGATTCGGACTGGTTCATCCCAATTTTAGCGGATTGGGCGATCGCTCCGCGGTTGGACACTCAACCCGCATCGGGTTCCTAACCCAACAAATTAAGTCCACCAAGGTTTTGCACCCGTGCGCGGATCGAGATCGTTCCACGGGGAAATCCAAATCGATTCGTCCTTAACGGTAACGCGAACAAGTTTGAGCGGGCGGTTAGCAGGCCCTCGAACCACTGTACCATCAGGCGTATAGCGAGATCCGTGACAGGGACATTGAAACTGCGAGTCGATCGCGTTCCAGGGAAAGGTACACCCTAAATGGGTGCAGTTATTGACAATTCCTATCTCGTCCAACGTACCATCTTCTTTTAGGGTTAGATACGTCGGTTCTCCTGCTAAACCGGCAATTAAAGCGCGCGTTCCCGCCGCTTCGACTAAGATTTGCCCAGCGGGAATCGGATTGCCTAGCTTATCCTTAGCGAGGATCGAACCATCTTCACTGCTTTCTACCGGAGGAATGAAGAATTGAACGGCTGGATAGAGAGTAGCACTCGCTGTTGCCGCAACCACCGTTCCGGTGAGAAAGTTAAGCAACTGCCGTCGAGACAAGGTGGGAGATTCAAGAGGAAGACTGTTTTCCACAATATTTTTAAATTGGAGTTAAGTTATAAAGCACTTCTCAGCGCTCGAACGCGGTTCAAAACCGGCTGATTGCTCTATGTATGTAGAGTATAGCGCAAACATTACTGATTGGATATATAGCTTTTAAGCGCTTTAAGCTTGACTCCGGAGTTGAAAACCGACAAAAGCTTCATTGCGGCGAGCTTGCAACCCGATCGCGCTCAATTGGGACGGGGATTTTTATAAGCTTAACTTGGTTTTATCAAACTGATACATACAAATCGATAATCTTTCCCTTCAGGAATCTGCATTTTACAAATTCCGGAATTAGCCCGACTATAGAAGTTAAGAAAAGTAACAACTATAACTTAGGAGCAGCAGCAGCGTATGGTTGCACTCACAGGACAGTTAGCAGAAACGCCTTCTACGGGGCGCTTAACGGTACAAACGGTAGAAATTGCCGAAAATACAACGGCGATGCGATCGCTCGATTGGGATCGCGATCGCTTCGATATTGAGTTCGACTTACAGAACGGAACGACTTATAATTCCTTCCTTATCCGAGGCGAAAAAACGGCGCTTGTCGATACTTCCCATCGCAAATTCAAGACGCTTTATCTCGATACTTTAAAAAGACTAATTGACCTCTCAACTTTAGATTATCTAATTGTTAGTCATACAGAACCGGATCATAGCGGTTTGATTCAAGACGTGCTGAATCTCGCACCGCAAGTCACCATTGTTGGGGCAAAAGTGGCGATTCAGTTCCTCGAAAATATGGTGCATCAGCCCTTTAAATCGAAAATCGTCAAAAGTGGCGATTGCTTGGATTTAGGCAACGGACACGAGATCGAATTTGTCTCCGCACCCAACTTACATTGGCCCGATACTATCTTCAGCTTTGATAAAAAAACGAAGACGCTCTATACTTGCGATGCCTTTGGGATGCACTACTGCGACGATCGCTTGTACGACGAGGATCCAGAATTAGTAGAAGGGGATTTTAGATATTACTACGATTGTTTGATGGGGCCGAATGCGCGTTCCGTTCTCTCGGCGATTAAACGCATTGAAAAGTTTGAGATTGAAACCATTGCTACCGGACACGGGCCACTGTTGCATCATCACCTTTCGACTTGGGTTAATTCTTACCAGCAGTGGAGCGCCGAACAAACGAAAGCAGAGACTTTTGTAGCGCTATTATACAGCACTGAAGCAGGAGAAAGCGAGGCATTAGCTAACGCGATCGCGCGGGGAATTTCTCGTAGCGGCGTTAAAGTCGAACCCCTCGATATCAGTGCTGCCGATCCCCAAGAAGTACGAGAATTAGTATCTCAAGCTGCCGGACTTGTTATTGGAATGCCGCCCCAATCCGACGCGAACGCGCAAAGTGCTTTGAGTACGATTTTAGCCGCTGCCCACAATCGCCAATCGATTGGTTTATTTGAGACGGGGACGGGCGAAGATGAGCCAATTTTTCCGTTACGAAATAAGTTCCAAGAAATTGGTTTGATTGAAGCATTTCCGCCGATTCTTGTCAAGCAATCTGTTGATGCGACTCTCGAGCAACTTTGCGACGAAGCAGGAACGGATTTAGGGCAATGGTTAACGCGCGATCGCACGATTAAAGAGATTAAGTTTATCGATAACAACCTCGAACGCGCCCTCGGACGAATTAGCACGGGTTTATATATCCTTACCGCCAAAAAAGATGGGGTTTCTAGCGCTATGTTTGCTTCCTGGGTAATGCAGGCGAGTATGAGTCCTTTGGGCGTGGCGATTGCAGTCGGGAAGGAACGCGCGATCGAATCATTATTGCATCCCGGCGATCGTTTTGTTCTGAATGTCCTCGAGGAAGATAACTATCACAGCTTGATGAAACATTTTCTCAAGCGTTTTCCGCCCGGTTGCGATCGTTTTGCAGACATCAAAACCTATCCAGCGAGTAATGGTTCTCCCATTCTTGCCGACGCTTTAGCTTATCTTGAATGCGAAGTTTCAAGCCGAATTGAATGCAGCGATCATTGGATTGTTTACAGCAACGTTTCAAGCGGACGAGTTTCTAAGTTAGATGCCGTTACTGCCGTTCACCATCGCAAGGTCGGAAACCATTATTAATAATGGATAATTGATAATGGACAATGGATAATTGACAAGTTGATTCGTAGGGTGGGCAATGCCGTTTATAACTTCGCTCCAAAATCCAGATTTGTAGGGTGGGCAATGCCCACCAGAAAATCTTTGCTTCTTCAGTACGAATTCCGACCCAAAAAGCGATGGAAAGGGCAGCGCCCACCAACAATTTTTTTTTAGCTTTAACAGTTTCAATACCAATTGTCATTGATTTTGCACGACTCCCTCAGAGGGCATAACAGTGTTATGCCCCTACGAGATGGCTACAAAGGCATCAAAAACTTCAAACAATTTGGGAGAATAAAATGTACAAAACCGCAGATAAATCCCCCTCGCAGCGCGAAAGCTGGTTCAGCATTAACCGCATTGTAAAAGTAGTAGTACATCGACAAGGTTAAAATTGGGGGTAACGTAATTCCTAAACCTTTTGCTAAGTCTTGATTTCAGCGATCTCTTTTCCCCTCGAATTAAGCTTGTCGATGTAGTAGGGTGGGCATTGCCCACCAATAAATATTCGCTTATTCAGTCCACTAGCAATCTTTTTTAGCTTTAACAGTTTCAATAAAAATTGTTATTGATTATGCACGATTCCCTCAGAGGGCATAACAGTGTTATGCCCCTACGAGATGGCTACAAAAGCATCAAAAACTTCAAACAATTTGGGAGAATAAAATGTACGAAACCGCAGATAAATCCCCTTCACAGCGCGAAAGCTGGTTTAGCATTAACCGCATCGTTAAAGCCTTAGAACTCGTTCAAGATGCAATTATTATATCTTTGTGCATCGGCTTATTCAGCTTCATGGTTCTCGAAATTCGCACCATGTTTATGGAAATGCTACCACCGATTCATTTTCATGTTGTTACTGCCGATATCCTCTCGCTGCTAATTTTAGTCGAACTCTTTCGTCTACTCATTATTTACTTACAAGAACAGCGGGTTTCGATTGGCGTTGCAGTGGAAGTTTCGATTGTTTCAGTGCTTCGAGAAGTTATCGTTCGCGGCGTTCTTGAAACGAATTGGACGCAAGTTTTAGCGACTTGTGCTTTCTTACTCGTTCTTGGAACTTTAATGGTTTTGCGAGTGTGGCTTCCCCCTACTTTTGAGGGAATCGACCCCGAACATGAAGTTTCTAGACGTGCGAAAAATCGCGTTCACTAACGATTAACACTTCACTATCAACTCTTAATTCTCGACTATTCACTCATATCGTCATGGCTATTCCTACTGAAACACAAACAACTCGCCCTCGCGACGTACAAATGACAGAAATTGGCTCCGAAACTTTGATGTTGCGATCGCGGACTTGGGATCGGCTCAAGTTTGAGGTGGAATACGCTCGCCAAAAGGGAACCACTGCCAATTCTTACCTCATTCAAGGGGAAAAGTCGGCGCTGATCGATCCGCCCGGAGAATCTTTTACTGAAATTTTCCTCAAAGAATTAGGCGGTTGGGATGAGTTGGATTACATCATTCTCGGTCATGTCAATCCCAATCGGATCGCAACCTTAATAACCCTTATAGAGCGCGCCCCAAAAGCTAAAATTATTTGTTCGCGTCCCGGTGCAAATGCACTCAAAGCTGCTTATCCGCAATGGGCAGAAAAAATTGAAATCGTGCGATCGCAAGATACCCTCGATTTAGGCGCAGGACATCAGTTACAGTTTATCGCAGTCCCGACTCCCCGCTGGCCGGATGGACTCTGCACTTACGATGCAGGCAGTCGCATTCTTTTTACTGATAAATTTTTTGGCGTTCACCTTTGTAATGATGCCTATTTAGATGAAGATTGGAAGCAATTAGATAGCGATCGCCATTACTATTTTGATTGTCTCCACGCCGGACAAGCCAAGCAAGTCGAAGCCGCCCTCGATAAGTTAGGAGTTTTTCCCGCAAAGTGTTATGCTCCGGCTCATGGGCCGTTAGTTCGCTATAGTTTAAGCCGCTTTAGTTACGACTATCGAACCTGGTGCCAACAGCAAAAATCCCAAGAATTGCGCGTGGCGTTGTTGTATGCTTCGGCTTACGGAAATACCACTACCATTGCCAATGCGATCGCGCAAGGTTTAATCGAGAATAATCTCGCGGTAGAAGCGATTAATTGCGAACAAGCGGATGCAGAAGAAATTACCCGCGCCGTGCAAGATTGCGACGGCTTTATCATCGGTTCTCCGACGCTGGGCGGACACGCACCGACTCAAATTCAAACGGCGTTAGGAATCGTTCTTTCTGCTGCCACAAAAACCAAACTTGCGGGCATATTTGGTTCCTACGGATGGAGTGGCGAAGCGATCGATTTATTGGAAAGTAAGTTACTCGATGCAAACTATCGCTTGGGTTTTTCTCCCTTGCGAGTGCGTTTCAGTCCCACAGAAGAAACCTTACAACAATGTCAGGAAGCGGGGAGAGAATTCGCACGAACGCTGAAGAAAAAGAAGAAATTACAAACGCCTCGCCAAGCGCTAACCGAAACGCAAATCGATCGCACCGAACAAGCTGTCGGACGTATTATCGGTTCTTTGTGCGTCGTTTCAACCCGCCTCGGCGATACCCATTACGGCGTTTTAACGTCCTTAATTTCTCAAGCAACCTTCAATCCGCCGGGATTAATGCTGGCGCTGGCGGAAGATCAAAATGCCGACTTACTCACGATGAATGGCGATCGCTTCGTCCTTAATATTCTCAAAGAAGGGCGCGACGTTCGCAAGCATTTTTCCTATCGCGCTGCTACTGGGGAAAACCCCTTCACTCAGTTGGAAACTCGCACGGCGGAAAATGGCTGTTTGATTTTAAACGATGCTTTAGCCTACTTAGAATGTACCGTGCAGGAGCGGATGGAATGCGGCGATCGCTGGTTGATTTATGCGACGATTGATAAGGGCGAGGTTTTGGAAGCGACGGGCGTAACCGCGATCGCGCATCGCAAATCCGGCAGTTCTTACTGACGCGACAAAAAGCAGGTTCCCTACCGATTGGGTTAAATCGGATTAGATTGAAAGTAGGGACGTTGTATACAACGTCCCTACATTTTTGTAGGTAAAACTTTCTGAATAAATCAATAATTAACAACGTTGTTGACTTTTTTTCTCCGAACCAAGAAACCCATCTCCCAACTCGGTAAAAATTTCATCAATCCTTCCAGCAAAGCTTTTAAAACGCTGCCCTCTGCTTTTTGCAGCGGCGTTTCCGCGTTCAAAATTGCTAAAATCCTGTTGGGGCAACTCTTGTAAAACTGCTACCCAACAGAACGAGGACTGCCAGCGAAACCCTGGCGATGAGGTCAGATAACCGATACTCCGACTCGATCGCGGTTCGCCGAGCGCCCTTTATAGTACAATTGTATGATGTATAAAGAGTGTTGTAATTGTTAAACGTTACCGAGACTTAAAGATGAATAGTTGTGTATTAATAGCTCAAATTCAGGATGCGCCCAAACTCCGCAAAACGCAGGAGGGTCAAACGCTAACAGAAATGCTTGTCTCGTTTGATGGCGGGCGCGAAGACGACCCCCCTTCCAGCTTAAAGGTCGTGGTTTGGGGAAATCTGGCTGAGGAAGTCTACCAAAATTATTTTGCGGGCGATCGCGTCATTCTCACGGGTCGTCTGAAAATGATGATGGTAGAACGAGAAGACAACGGCGGCGCGCACCGTTTTAAGGAAAAGCGGGCTGAACTGACAGCATCGAGTTTTGAAAAACTAAGCGGAACAGAAGGTTTGGCAACGGTTTCGAGTTCTGATTCGCGTCCGAACAACGTGATCCCAATGGACAGTTACAATAAACCGACAGCGACAGAAACGCCTGCCTCGAGTCGCAGTCGAACGACAGCAGAACCGGCAAGTGTGGCTTCAAAATCTTCTGCCCCCGTTGACGATGCGGATTTAGACGATATTCCCTTCTAGGAATCGGTCGAGTCGCAAGGCTTGACAAAATCTTTAAGCTGTGAATCCATCAAGCAGGAAAAGCTGTAGGGGCGAATGGCATTCGCCCTTGATAATTCACGTCTGATGTGCATTATCCGAAAATCTTGATTTCCCTCACCCCCAGCCCCTCTCCCGAGCCCCCCTAACCCCCCTTACTAAAGCTACTGTGTACACACAAGTAGAAAATTGAGACCCCCAATCTGTATAAGCCTTGCTAGGCAAGGCTTTCACAATTCAGAGTTGATTCTTAACAACTCAAGCTTATTGAGAAAGAGAAACGAGCCATCGGCT
The DNA here is from genome assembly GCF_014698145.1 of Oscillatoria sp. FACHB-1406. Classification (NCBI taxonomy): domain Bacteria; kingdom Bacillati; phylum Cyanobacteriota; class Cyanophyceae; order Oscillatoriales; family Oscillatoriaceae; genus Oscillatoria; species Oscillatoria sp. FACHB-1406. The sequence goes on from NZ_JACJSM010000024.1 coordinate 44,174, forward strand.
CTTGAGACATCGGAATGTTCCGAAACGGTTCCGCGATCGAGATGTGTGTACACAGTAGCTTACTAAAGGGGGAAAATGCGAGGGGAGAAAGAACAGTAATAGCGATCTTTATTCATAACTCATAATTCATAATTCATAACTCATAACTCATAATTCATCCCGCCCAAGCTTTCAGCGCCCAGCCGATCGCGATCCCCAATCCGCCAAAACGCACGGCTTGCCAAAAAGGATGCCAAAGACTGCGCCAGTTAAAGAGACGACTTTCGAGGTTAATTTCAAGACTTTCGAGTTCTCGTTCGATCGCGCGGAGTTGCGATCGCATCTCGGTGTTGCGCGATCCCCGCAATTGCACCCGTTCTTGCTGGAGTTCGGTTTGACGCTGGAGATCGCGACGAACTTGAGAGTAGCGTTCCTTAAATTCGAGCAGCGATCGCTCCAATCGGGCGATCGCTTCGTCTAAATCTTCGTCGTCGGGGCGGTTTGGATCTTCGACAACCATTCTAAACTAGAGGAGAATTTCAACACATCCTACCCTGTATTTTCCGATGCTTCAGTCCTCCCCACAATCCCAAAGCCAAGCGATCGAGCAATTGAGCGATTTAGAGCTTGCGCGCGCCCTTTCCGAACGCCTCGCGATCGCACCAAACGATTGGCATCGACTCAAAGCCAATCGCAAAGCCCAAGCCGCCCAACAAGCTGCCGCCGCGATCGTCTTTTTGCTCAACGATCGCCCGGAAGAAGCCCTAGCACGCTTGCAACAGGCAAGTGGCTGGCTCGATCGCAGCATCGTCGCCCCACCCTGCCCGACGCACGGCAAGAAGCCAACTGACGCAATTTAAATCTTTAGAATAGGGGGGTTTTTTGCTTGCCCCCTCGGATCTGCTTGCACAACTTTAATTGATTGCCCTGCGAATTCCAATCGACGCGATCGAAAATTTGATACAGCAAGCAGAGTCCCCGTCCTTGTTCGGCTTCATTTTCCGGAAGCAACGCTTCTGGATCGTCAGGACAGTTACAATTCACCTCAAAACCCGCGCCCCGATCCGAAATAATCCAAGAATAAATCCCCTCAGCAATTGAAAACTGAACCTCCACGATTTTACTGGGGTCGAGTTTGTTACCGTGAACGACAGCGTTAACGAGGGCTTCTTGAAGTCCCAATCGCAGTTCGGGCTGCCATTCCTGGGGAATATTGGCTAGGAGTAAATCGAGAATTGGGCAAAGGTAGAGCGTAGAGGCAAAGCTCAAGGTTTCCCATTTGCTTCGAGTGACAGGCAGAGAAATAGCAATCACGCACCTTACCTCATAGGCTTTATATGTTTGCAGCAGTTAGTTCTAGAATAGCGCTAACTTTTAGTTACTTAAGGGCAAACCCTGACTTGATAAGAATGTTGTGGAACAATTCCTTTTAATTATAGCAAAAAATGATTGTAAAACCCGGAAAATATACGCTTGAACTCTTGACAAATTAAGATTTGTGTAGGTCAAACTGAGCTTCTAAAAAAGCAACGCTTTCAACATGGGTCGTTTGGGGGAAAAAATCGGCAGGTTGCACGGCGACTAACCGATATTGTCCGCTTTGGCACAGCAGGCGGAGATCGCGGGCTAAAGTGGCGGGTTTGCAACTGACGCAGGCAATGCGAGCGGGTTGCAGGGCGAGGAGAGCTTCGAGAACGGCGCGATCGCATCCTTTCCGGGGAGGATCGAGCAGTACGAGGTCGGGGATCGCGTCTAGGTGGGCGATCTGGCTTTCTACCGTTCCCGCCAAAAACTCGACATTCGCGATCGCATTAAGTTCTGCATTGTGTCGAGCTTGTTGCACGGATGCAGCTTGCACCTCGATCCCCACCGCTCGCCCGCATCGTTGCGCTAACGGGAGGGTAAACGTACCGATCCCGCAGTAAGCATCGAGCAAAAATTCATCGCCCTGCAAAGTCCAGCGATCGAAAATCACCTCCAACAGCGCCTCTGCTGCTTCCGTATTCACCTGAAAAAACGTCTCCGGGCGCAAATCAAACTCCAATCCAGCAAAAACTTCCCGCAACTCAATGCGTCCGGCAATACAGCGCGTTTCCTCCCCAAAAATAACATTCGTCCGCGCCGAGTTAAGGTTGAGCGCCACGCCGACTAAAGCCGGATAGCGCTGCATCCATGCCCGAGCGCGATCCCCGAGTTCCGGTAAATCCCTTTCCGTACTCACCAGCGTTGCTAAAATTTCCCCCGTGCGCCGCCCGACGCGCAACGAGAGATGGCGCAATTGACCGCGATGCGTCCGTTCGTCATAAATCGACCATCCGGCTTGTTGAATTTCTTGTTTGAGATCGGCGAGGAGGGGGTTGAGGCGTGCGTCCTGCACCGGACATTGATTGAGATTGACGATCTGGTGCGTTCCGGTGCGATAATACCCCGCTTGAACGTTGCCCGCCGCGTTTATACCGAGGGGATACGTGGCTTTGTTGCGATAGTTGAGGGAGGAAGCCGCCGTTAGGATGGGTGCAACGGGGGGATTGTCAAAGCCGCCGATGCGAGTGAGGGCTTGGACAACGCGATCGCGCTTAGCTTGTTGTTGATACTCGTCGCTGACGTGCTGCCACTGACAACCGCCGCACTTATCCGCGACGATGCAGCGCGGGCGAATCCGATGCGGGGAGGCGTGCAGAAGGGTTTCGAGCTTAGCGGCGGCATACTGAGGTTTGACGCGCAGCAAGCGGGCTAAAACGCGATCGCCGGTTACAGTGTCGGGAACGAAAACCACGCGCCCCCCAAAGCGCCCGACTCCTTCGCCAGTATCATTGAGATCTGCGATCGTCACCTCGATTAACTCTCCCTGCTGCCAGCGCGACGAAATCTCGTCTCGATTCTCGCTGTCTTTTAACTCGACCATCTTGTCCTCATTCATAATTTGTAATAATTTTCTCATTCCCCGTCCCCCTATCCCTCATTACCCTATCACCGAGTACGCTGAGCCTGCCGAAGCGCCATCCCCCCGTCACCCCATCACCGGGTACGCTGAGCCTGCCGAAGCGCCATCCCCCCGTCACCCCATCCCTCCGTCACCCTATCCCCCATCACCCTACTTCCTTTCTGTCCCACCGAATCGCTAAACTACATAATGTTATTAAATTCACCTCGATAGTATGAGTGTAGTTAGCCAAGTTATTCTCAAAGCAGACGACGAACTCCGCTACCCCAGCAGTGGCGAACTCCAGAGTATCAAAGAGTTTATGACCACCGGGGAACAGCGAGTCCGCATCGCTGAAACCCTCGGCGAAAACGAAAAGAAAATTGTCGATCGCGCCAGCAAAGAATTGTGGAAAAAGCGTCCCGACTATATCTCTCAAGGCGGGAACGCTTACGGTCAACGCGAGCGCGCTCAGTGTTTGCGCGACTATGGCTGGTACTTGCGCCTCGTCACTTACGGAGTTCTGTGCGGCGACAAAGAACCGATCGAATCCATCGGCGTAATTGGCGCGCGCGAGATGTATAATGCGCTCAACGTCCCCATGCCGGGGATGGCAGAAGCAATTCGTTGCCTGAAAGAAGCCTCTTTGGGACTGCTGACGGGCGAAGATGCCAGAGCTACCGCACCCTACTTCGATTACCTGATCCAAGCCATGTCTTGAAGTTAGCTGGGGCAGAAAGCGCGATCGGTGCAGCCCCAAGCAGATTTGAGAGGGGATCGCGCAGCGTGCCGCGCTCCAGCCTCACTCCTTCCACCCAGCCCGCGCGCTCAACCGCGAGGTTAAGGAAGAGGGTTGTTGCGTTACCCGCCGCGCGATCGCCCAACTTAATCAAAAAAAAAGACAGCTTCCGGTCAAGAAACTGTCAACTCGTCATGTGTTCCCTATGATTGACTCCCGTGGAGTTCAGTTAACGATTAGTATGGCTGAGGTGAAAGGCAGATCGAGGGAGGGGGATCATCTCTAGACTGTGATATTCATTACACGCAACCGCTGCTGGAGGGATTAGTCCTGCTGCCAAGATGAAATCGAGCCAAAATTTACTCGTTTGGGCTTTGCTATTCCTTCTGTTGGCCTACATCGGTTTGGGCTGGTATGTCGCGCGCGCCACCGCAGCTTGGCAATTTTGGGTGCGTGCCGGTGTTTGCAGCGCGCCCGAACTGGAGAAATCCTGGATTTGTCTGTGGCTCGATCGGCCGGTATTTGCGTGGAGCGCCCTTTTCCTCAGTATCGCTGCTTTCCTCCTCGCCCTCGTTCACCCGATTACCAAACTCAAAAGCGTCTTCGGCAATTGGCTTCAGTCTGATACCAAAGCCTTTCTCTCCGTTATCGTGATCTCCTTTTTGGTGGTCGTGGTCTTAACGCGGAGCGATTTAGTCGCAGAAGGTCTGAGCTTGCTCGCGCCGGGACTGCTCGCGCGCCTAGAATTGCGCTGGGCGGGATACAGCGATTGGCACTCCTTCGGAATGATTATCGTTATCTGCGCGGTTGGGTATGTGGCGGGTTTATCGCTGTATCAACATTACGGAGTTCCTTGAGTGCGAGCGAGTTCTACCAATTCTCCTTGATTTTGCACTTCGCTTCATAACCGTAAGAAGTAGACCAGTCCTTGCCTTCGGCTCAAACAGACCGAGCGAAACCCCAAAATTTTCCCCAGAAGAACTGACCGGCAAAGACCATTAGACTATAGGATCGAATTTAGAGATTCGCGTTTTTGTAATTAAATATCAAACAGATGGTTCCCATTAAATCCTTCTTATCCCGCCTGCTCGCGTTGATGTTAATTGTTGTTGTCGGCCTAGCGGGCTGTGCAAACAATCCTTCCGGGCTAACGGGAAATTATTCTCAGGATACTTTGACCGTGCTGCAAAGTCTCGGTACCGCGATCGACTCGGCCGATAACGCTGAAAACAAAGCCGATATCGTCCGTTTAGCTCGCACCCAGATGAATGACTATGCGGCGCGCTACCGCAGAGATCGTAAAGTTTCAGCGCTGCGCTCGTTTACGACGATGCAAACGGCAGTCAACAGCCTAGCAGGCTTTTATAGCTCCTACGGGACTCGTCCGATTCCCGAGAAGTTGAAAAAGCGTCTCAAGCAAGAGTTCAAGCAGGTTGAGTTCGCTCTCAATCGCGATTCTTAGTTGCACCGCGATCGCGAAAATACGGGGCATTATTCCCTTCTTCCTGGAGTTGGCTCCGATATGCCCCAAAAAAATGCCAAATTAGAGTTGCTAAGTTAAAAAGTTTTTGCTAACATAGCTAAGCCGAGTGCAAAAAAGCACAAAGCGCCGGGATAGCTCAGTTGGTAGAGCAGAGGACTGAAAATCCTCGTGTCGGCGGTTCAAATCCGCCTCCTGGCATTAAAAGCGGCGCTTTGCCGCAGAACGCCAATTTAAGAATAGGTGGTAGGATTAGAAAATTTGGTTTTGGTGGGGAGCCGCCACCAAACGTAAGGGGGAAAGTCCGGTGCAAATCCGGCGCTGTCCCGCAACTGTAAGCCAATTTTGGCGTGCCAGCGATCGTGGAAATTATCCGAACCTTCAGCTGGAGAGCCAAGATTGTGTAAGTCAGAATGCCCGCCGGATTGGAAAAAACTGTTGAATCTATAAGTCTGCGAGGTACAGACAAAGATGAAAAAGCATAAATGGTGGAACCTTGCGCTGATGGCCGGGTTGAGTTGTTATTTAGTTGCTGCATCGCCCGCACCGGCTCATGCAATGCACATCATGGAAGGATTTTTGCCTGTAGGCTGGGCTATTTTTTGGTGGTTAGTCTATCTTCCCTTTCTATTTTGGGGGATGCGATCGCTTTCTAAGCTCGCTCGCCAGCATCCCGAAACCAAACTGCTGCTAGCCCTAGCCGGGGCTTTTGCTTTTGTCCTCTCCGCTCTAAAAATTCCCTCAGTGACGGGCAGTTGCTCTCATCCCACCGGAACAGGCTTAGGAGCGATATTATTTGGGCCGGCTGCGATGTCGGTTTTAGGGGGACTGGTACTGCTGTTCCAAGCGCTCCTCTTAGCGCATGGAGGGCTAACCACATTGGGGGCGAGTGGCTTCGCAATGGCTGTTGTGGGCCCCTTTGTAGCTTACAGCGTCTATCGAGCGATCGCGCGTTTTACCGGAAAACAAACGCTAGCTATCTTCCTAGCTGCCGCCCTTGGCAATTTTCTAGCTTATGTGTCAACTTCCGTGCAATTAGCCCTCGCCTTCCCCGCACCCAATGGCGGTATTTTGGCATCCTTTGTTAAGTTTGCCGGAATTTTTGCCGTAACCCAAATTCCCTTAGCCATTAGCGAAGGATTCTTGACCGTATTGGTGTGGAACTGGCTACAGACTTACAACCGCCAAGAATTAGAGGTTCTAAAATCGATCGCGCAGGAGTCATAAAATTCATGAACCGAGTAAACCGAAGTTGGAATAATTGGCTTTTGGTGTTGGCAGTCGTCGGTTTGGCAATTGCGCCACTCCTACTACTTCGAGATGCAGAGTTTGGCGGGGCGGATGTCGAAGCAACCGCCGCAATTAAAGAAGTCGATCCCAACTATCAGCCTTGGGTAAAACCTGTTTTCACGCCTGCTAGCGGCGAGATAGAATCGCTGCTATTCGCCGTACAAGCTGGACTGGGAGCGGGAGTCATCGGCTATGTGTTGGGGCTATATCGGGGCAGAACAGAGCGCGACAATACCCAACGGCAACCCCAAATAAAACCCCCTCGTGCCGACTCCGGAGATTATTAGTCTAATTTTATGCCCCACGATCTCAATGCCTATGCCTATACGAATCGCCTCAAACAATTACCCCCCCAACAAAAGCTAACTTTTGCTTTAGTTATTCTCTCAATTGCGTTGGTGACGCACCCGATCGCTCAAGGACTTATTTTTGTTTGGTTAAGTGTTTGGATCGTTGGCTACGCTCGCATTCCAGCTAAAATCTACGGGCGGGTTTTGTTCGTAATAATGTTCTTTTTATTCGCGAGTCTTCCCGCTCTTATTATCGAAGGAGTCTCTGCCGCTCAACTCGATCGTATCCAGACGAATTCGTTAGCTGGGGTTGTGTTAGGAGATTGGTATTTTTTTATAAGTCAAACCGGACTGATGCGAGCGGTTGAAGTCTCGATGCGATCGCTAGCCTGCGTTTCTTGCTTGCTGTTTATTCTGTTTACCATTCCGTTTGCAGAATTATTAGCGATTATGCGTCGATGTCGCGTGCCTTCGCTTCTCATCGATCTTTTACTCCTGATGTATCGATTTATATTTTTATTTCTGGAGGTTGCCTTACAACTGGAATTAGCCCAACGATCGCGGGGTGGATATCGGACTCGCCAGCGATGGCTTCACAGTACGGGATTACTAATCGGGCAATTGGTAGTGCGATCGCTGCAACGCTACCAACAATTTTCTCTAGGGTTAGCGGCTCGTGGGTTTAATGGAAATTTCAAAGTTTATACTCATCAGTCCTATCACTATTCTCAACGTTACGCGATCGAATCTTTGGTTGGATGTATCGGCTTAATTCTTTTAGAATCACAGTTCGTAATTCGTAATTCGTAGTTCGTAATTCGTAATTCGTAATTCGTAGTTCGTAGTTCGTAGTTCGTAATTCGTAATTCGTAATTCGTGATTTATCATTTATCGCTCATGATTCATCATTTATCGCTCATGATTCATCATTCACCCCTCATGATTCATCACTCATAACTCACAATCCCCCCATTCATCACTTATAGCGCTACTGAAAACTTAAATGTACGTCTCTAAACGCTGAAAGTCTTTGCTGGTGGGTGCTGCCCACCCTACCCAATGTCTTAAATGTACGTTTCTAAACGCTAAAAATCTTTGCTGGTGGGCGCTGCCCACCCTACCCAATGTCCTAACCGAGTTGCGTAGCGCTATATTACTCATTATCAATTATCCATTATTCATTATCCATTATTAATGCTCCTTCCCCTCCTGGAATTTCGCTCGGTTTGCTACACTTACCCCGGTACAGAATATCCCGCCGTTCGAGATATCAATTTAGCGATCGCGGCAGGACAAAAGACCGTTATTTTAGGTCATAATGGCTGTGGAAAATCAACGCTTTTATTTCTAGCTGATGGTTTATATCGTTGCGACTCCGGAGCAATTTATTGGCAAGGCGAACCGTTAAAGTATCAGGCAAGGATGCTCAATCTTTGGCGGCAACGGATAGGTTTAGCATTTCAAGATCCAGAACAACAATTAGTAGCAGCAACGGTAGCCGAAGATATTTCCTACGGATTGTGCAATTTGCCCTTATCCGAAGCAGAAATTGCTCGACGATTGCATCAAACCTTGCTCGATTTTTCGCTTCAAGAACTTGCCGATCGCCCGCTGCATCACCTCAGTTTGGGACAAAAACGACGAGTAGCCCTAGCTGGGGTAATGGCGTTGCAACCCGAACTGCTATTGCTAGACGAACCGACAGCTTACCTCGATCGCCGACAAACTCGCCATCTATTTGAAGAACTCGATCGCATCCAAGCGAGTGGTACGACGATTGTTATTGCAACTCACGATCTCGATCTCGCCTATGCTTGGGCGGATTGGGCGATCGTGCTGCATGAAGGACGATTGATGCACTCCTCACCTGCACCCGATCTTTTCGGTTGCGCCGATCTCCTGGAGGAACTTCAGTTAGGACTGCCAACCCTCCTAGAATGCTGGTACGCACTCCCTCCAGCATACCGCGATCGCCGCTCTCCCCCCCGAACCCTATCGGAGTTGCGATCGTACTGTTTGTAATTCGTAATTCGTAATTCGTAGTTCGTAATTCGTAATTCGTAATTCGTAGTTCGTAATTCGTAATTCGTAATTCGTAGTTCGTAGTTCGTAGTTCGTAGTTCGTAGTTCACCACTCATAATTCATCATTCATAACTCATAACTCATAATTCACAATGTTTAACTCTTACCAAGATTTTCAGCCCATCGCCGCGATCGCAACAACTCCCGACGCTGCTGTTACGCTTCAACGTTTTTGTCAAGAAAGCGGCGCGAGTTTGTGGCTGCCCGAACGCTTGCAAGGCGATCGCGTCCCGGAAGCGAACTTTTACTCCGGCAGTTTAAAAGACTGCATTGCAACCCTTTGGGGCAACCAGCGCGCTTTAGTATTCGGCATGGCGGCGGGGGCTGTCGTGCGCTTAATTGCGCCGCTACTGCGGGATAAAGCCACCGATCCGGCGGTTGTGGTTCTCGATCCGATGGGGAAGTTCGCTGTGAGTTTGTGCGGCGGGCATCAGGGCGGGGGCGATCGCCTCGCTGAGTTAATCGCGCGGCAGTTGGGCGCAACGACAGTAATAACGGGGGCTGCGGCGAGTTTGGGATTGCCGGGAGTTGATGTTTTGGGCGTTCCTTTCGGTTGGAGGAAGGGCGAGGGCGATTGGACGGCGGTGAGTGCGGCGATCGCGCGGGGCGAACAAGTGACAGTCTTTCAGCAAGCGGGTTCTCGCCTTTGGGAAAGCGCGATCGAGAATTCGCCCTTTACCTCGGAAGCGTTGGGGGGTTGCGAACTGCACATCACGCCGTACAAAGTCATAACGAGTTCGGATAAGGCTGTTTGGCATCCGCGCGTATTGTGGGTGGGGCTGGGGTGCGAACGGGGAACCTCGCGAGAGTTAATGGAGGTGGCGATCGCGCGGGTTTTTGAGGCGCATCAACTCGCAGAAGACGCGATCGCGGGGATTGCAACCCTCGATCTCAAAGCCGACGAAACGGGGCTATTGGAGTTGTGCGATCGCCGCAATTGGGCGCTTAAAACCTTTACTGCCGAAGAGTTGCGCGCCGTGACGACTCCTAACCCTTCCGCGATCGTCGAACGGGAAGTCGGAACCCCCAGCGTTGCGGAAGCGGCGGCGCTCCTCATCAGCCAACAAAACGCGCTTCTTGCCCCAAAACAAGTCTTTTCCGCTAAAAATGAGGTAAATCCCGGAACGGGAGCCGTTACGGTTGCTGTAGCGTTATCAAAACGCGAATATATCGGCAGGACGGGGCAACTTTGGTTAGTGGGAACCGGGCCGGGGGGACTCGAGCAAATGACACCCGCCGCCCAAACCGCGATCGCGTCGTCCGATGCAATTATCGGTTACTCGCTTTACCTCGATCTCATTCAGCCCTTGCACCATCCCGGGCAGATTTTCGAGTCTTTCCCCATCACCCAAGAACGAGAACGGGCGCAACGCGCGATCGAGTTAGCAGAATGGGGGTTATCGGTAGCGGTTGTATCTTCAGGAGACTGCGGAATTTATGGGATGGCGGGATTAGTGTTTGAGGAATTGCAGGCGAGGGGATGGGATGGGAAAACGCCGCAGGTGCAAGTTTTGCCGGGAATTACCGCCCTGCAAGCCGCCGCCTCTCGCGTTGGCGCGCCCTTAATGCACGATTTTTGCGCCATCAGTTTGAGCGATTTATTAACGCCGTGGGACGTTATTGAGAAGCGATTGGAAGCGGCGGCGCGGGCAGATTTTGTCACGGCATTGTATAATCCGCGATCGCAAAAACGCACGCAACAAATTGTTACCGCCCGCGATATTTTCCTGAAATACCGCGATCGAAAAACTCCCGTCGCGATCGTCCGTTCTGCTTATCGTCCCGACGAAGAAATCTTTCAAACAACATTAGCAGAAATGTTGGACGTTCCCATCGATATGCTAACGACAGTTATTATCGGCAATTCGACAACGCGATTTTATAACAACTGGACAATTACACCCAGAGGATATTATAAATAATGATTAATGAATACAGTAGAAAGTAGGGTGCGTTAGCGGAGCGTAACGCACCATTGCTCGATTAATCGAGGTAGGAATATAGATCGCTAAACGTGAATGTATATATTTCTAAACGAACAAAAATCCTGGATGGTGGGCGCTGCCCACCCTACTAATCCTTACCTTAACTTCGTATTTTAGAAAAACTTTCTGTTCGCTACAGGATAACCTACCCAAACCCTTAAATGAAAAAGCTTCTTTTTATTTGCAGTCGAAATCGCTTGCGAAGTCCAACCGCAGAAGCTATCTTTTCTGAGTATGAAGGATTAGAAGTCGATTCGGCAGGATTGGATCGAGATGCAGAAAATATATTAGACAGCGAAGCCGTGCAATGGGCAGATATTATTTTTGTGATGGAAAAGTCTCACCGGAAAAAATTATCTGCAAAGTTTGGGGCATGGCTTAAAAATAAGCGGGTTATTTGCTTAGATATTCCGGATAACTATGAATATATGGATCCTGCCTTAGTCGAGTTGCTTAAAAAGAAAGTGTTACCGATATTAAAGATTGAGACTTAAGGGTAAAATTAAAAATTAGTAGGGTGGGCAGCGCCCACCAACCAAGACTTTGGTATATTTAAAGATGTACATTTGCAAGCAAGCAACGCGATCGGAGCAAATTAATTAATTTTCCCCTCTCATAACCGCTTATTTCTTCAGCATTCGTCCGATCCAAACAAATATTAAAACTCCGCAAATAAACCAAAGGCTAATAATAATAGCAGCCACTATTGAACTGCTGGGTTTGTCGCGATCGATTTCAAGTGTTGCTCTTTGCCGACATTCATTTAATACCGTTGGTGGAATCATTTTCAAGACCAGCCAAATCCCCAAAGGAACGAGAATCAGATCGTCGAGATAGCCAAGGATCGGAATAAAATCCGGGATGAGATCGAGCGGACTGAAGAGATAAGCCGCGATCGCAACCGCCAGCAATCTAGCATACCACGGCACGCGGCGATCTCGCCCCGCCAAGTAGAGCGCGTAAGTTTCTTGCTTGAGTTTTTTCGCCTGTTGTTTGAGGCGATTGTATAATCGAGCGCGATCGATTCTCATTCTAGTTTTACCTGAAGTAGACGGAAATACAACTAATATTAATCTTCTTTAACGATAAGTTCGACGGAGCCTGATATCTTGATGCTCTCGTAAGCTGAAAGCCTCATTATTTCGTGAAAATGCTCGAAATTCAGATCTTCATCAAACGCACATTTATGAGGTTTTGTGTAGTAGGTTATAGATGCCGTCATAAACCTTGGAGCTTGCTAATTAGCCAATTAGAATTGGGATAACGTGATTTCGTACCCAATTGAAACAGAAAGGCGGTTTTTTCTATGAGCAAATTAAAAAGTTTTTTAAAGAAAGTTATCAAAACTATTAGTGGATATGACATTAATGGTTGCGGTCGCGGTTCCTACGGACTGGCCAGAAAAAATGTAGAAATGGAGTCTCTCTATCCAGGAAGCATCATCTTGAGAGAAAAAACAGAAGATGAGGTGCAGGGAACTCGGGGCATTTATGACTATTTACGCAGACTGAGACTCAAAACGATATTAGAGAAGTATCAGATCGATGTTGTCCTAGATGTCGGTGCGAATATCGGTCAGTTTGGCCGCGAGTTAAGGGCGATGGGCTATGAGGGGAAAATTATTTCGTTTGAACCGATATCGAGTGCCTTTGAAGTCTTAAAGCAAGTCTCCGGTAGCGATCCCAATTGGGAGATCCACAAACTCGCTTTGGGAAGACAAAATGGAGAACAGAAAATTCATGTAGCCAGTGATTCTGCCTTTACCTCCTTCTTAAAATCTAATGCTTGGTGCGAGAAACAGTTTGGTGAAAGCGCAGTTGGAAGCCGAGAAGAAACGGTAACTGTCCGTCGTCTGGATGAGGTGCTGAATGAAATGGTCGAGAAGCGCGAGCAAGCAAGAATGTATTTAAAAATGGATACTCAAGGTTATGATTTAGAAGCAATCGCAGGGCTTGAAGGTCAGTATGATGGGATTTTCGGATTGCAGAGCGAGATCTCTGTTATCCCCATTTATCAAGGTATGCCTCATTTAACAGAGAGTATTTCATTCTTTGAGAAGGCTGGATTTGAAATAGCGGGTTTGTATCCTGTGAGTCAGCAAAGCTCTACCGTTCAGGTGATTGAGTTCGACTGTTTGATGGTCAAATCTAGCCGCAAAAAAGAGTTAGAGTTGTCTAATGCTCTGAGTACGGCTGTTAGTTAGTTAACCAGACTGGTAAGGGCGGGTTAACCTAAAATTCATGGATATACACGATCGAATCGATCGGAAAACCTGCCCCTACTGGTTGAAAACTTTCTGAATCCAGATTAATTTAATAGTTGCAGTTGCGAACCGGCTTCGGTTTTATGCACTTCAATTCGCGTTTGAAACGCTTCCTTAAATTGGGGCATATGGGTGACGGTGAGGATGCAAGAAAAGTCAGAGGCGATCGCGTTAATGGCAGCAATCAAGCGATCGCACCCTTCCCGATCCTGCGTGCCGAATCCTTCATCGATAATCAGCATTTGCAGGGAGGTTCCGGCGCTCTGAGCCAGCAATCGCGCTAAAGCTAAACGAATCGAAAAGTTAATGCGGAAGGCTTCGCCGCCGGAATAAGTCTCGTAGGGGCGAGTTCCGCGCGCGTCGGCAATTAAAATTTCGAGAGTATCGATGGTTTTTGCCTTCCGTTTTGAAGCGCTTTTACTCGCTTTTTGGGTAATAAATTGAACGTGCAACTGATTGCCCGTTAAACGGGCTAAAATTTGATTGGTTTGCGCTTCCAAGTTAGGTAAAATATTCTCAATTGTCAGCGCTTGAATACCGTTTTTCCCGAAGGCGCGGGCGAGTTCTTGGTAAACGCGAGATTTGCGGCGTAGGGATTGCAATTCTTCGGTGCTTTCTTCGTATTGGGTTTGAAAGCGCTCGATTTGGGCGAGTTGTTGTTGCACTCTACCACGGCGCGCGATCGCGTCGTCTCTTTCTCGTCGCCCCTGCTGTACTTTTCCTTCTAAACTCGCAATTTCGGCGCTATAATCGGCAATTTGCGTCATTTGTGCGGTTAAACTGGCTAAATGCTCTCGCATCGTTGCCGTTTCCGACTGTCGCGCTTGTAACTGCTGTTCTGTCGCTGTCAACCGCGCTTGCTGTTCGGGGATTTCGCCTCGGGCGCGCTGCAAGTTTTGGTAGGGTAACTGCCAGGATTGCGCTTGGCGGGCGGCGGCGATGAGTTGTTGGTGCTGAGTGCGATCGTACCCTAATTGCGCGATCGCGTCCTCAACTTCTTGTAACTGCCGTTGAAGCGGGGAATTGAGGCGTAACTGTTCCACTGCATCGCGCAATTGTTGCAGTTGCGCTTGGAGTTGCGGTTTTTGGATGTCAATTTGTTCCTGTTTGCGTTTAGCGTCCTCCAAGTTCGCTTGCTTCACCTCCGCCCAACGCCAGCGCTTTTCTTCGCCGCGTACTAGGGCGTGCGTCTCTTCGTTGTAGTGGAGGGTTTGCAATTGGCGATCGAGGTTTTGCAATTCGGTTTGCGCTTCTAGGGCAAAATTACCGGCGGCGATCGCGTTTTCTAACTCGGCTAATTCCGCTTTTATCTCCTCCATTTGTTCTTGCATTTCAAAAGCGCGATCGAGTTCTGAAGCCAACTGTCCTTGCTGTTGGGACAAGCTCTCGTGAGGGACTAATTCATCGGTGAGTTGTTTGTACTCGAGGCGCAAGTTTTTTACTTCCGCTTCATAAGCAACAATTTGCTGGCGCAACTGCCAAATTCGCTCGTTTAAAACATCTTGTTGGCTGCGAGTTTTCTCAACAACCTGTTGGTGGTGGTGCGCGTCGAGGGGGCGTTCGCACAGCGGACAAAGCGCTTCGGGCGTTTTGAGGAGAGTTAATTTTGTTTCTAACTCGGCGATTTGTTGGGTGTAAGTATTTTCGTTTTCTTGGAGGCGAGCGATTTCTTTATTGCTTTCTTGTCCTTTCTCGTTGACGCGATCGCGGTAGACTTTCTTTTTCTTTAAAGCCTCTACTTTAGCAACAATATCGAGCAATTTTTTGCGCTGGTGGGGAATATCATCAATGATTCGAGCAAACTCTGAAACTCGGACTTGGAGTTGTTCGACACGAGCGCTTAGTTTTGCTCGGGCGCGATCGATTTCAACGAGCAAAGTATTGCGCCGTTGAGAGAGCGGAGAAACTTCGAGTTGCAAGCGATCGAGTTCTTGCAAGCGTTGGCGGTGCTGTTGGAGTTGAACGAGGGCGGCGCTTATTTCTGGCGCGCGGCGCAGCGTTTCTTGGAGTTCTTGTTGCTGTTGTTCTAAGGTTTCAATGCGAGTTTGAAACTGACGAATTTCGAGGTTGAGATCGTTGAGTTTTTGGGTTAACTGTTGCTCGATCTGCTGCTTTTGTTGTTGCGAATCTTGGTAGGTTTGGAATTTAGCAGAGAGAACTTCTTCTTGTTGTTGCAGTTGCAATAATTCTTGATATCCGGCGGTAATTTCAACTTCGCGATCGCACAATTGTTGGAGTTCGTTGAGACGCTGCCGCACGCGATCGCGATCTTGCTGGGCGCGATCGCATTCTCGCTGCAATTGTTCGCAACGTTCCTGCTGCCAGCGTACCTGCTGTTCCCAATTCGCGCGATCGCGCTGCTTGTCCTGCAACGCTTGTAACGCGCCTTCATCCTGCTTCTGCTGCCCTTCGAGTTGCTTTAACTGCCCCTCTAATTCTCCTGCTTCCTCCCCAATCTCGCCGCGCCTTTTCAGTTCGTTTTCCAGCGGTTCCAAGTTCGATTGCAACTGCTCGATTTTTCCCTTTAACTCCTTACCGACTTCCTTTGCTTTCTCCGAAAGTTCCTCATAGCGATCGAGCTTTAATAAATCTGCTAAAACTTGCTTGCGCTCGCTAGGACGGCGCATCATAAACTCATCGGCGCGCCCCTGTCGTAAATAGGCAGAATTAACGAAAGTATCGTAGTCGAGTTTGAGGTAAAAAGTAATCTGTTCTTGCGTGGCGCGGACGCTTTTTGCGGTAATCGAACGAAAGTTTCCCTTATTCGTTTCCACCTGAAAATCGAGCGCCACACTTTTTCCCACCGCGCGCGATCGAATAACTCGATACGTCTGATTGTTACTAATAAAAGTAAAATCGACACGGACATCTTTTGCCCCCATCAAAATTACATCGTCATCCGTCGCTGCCCGACTTTGCCCCCAAAGAACCCAAGTAATCGCCTCGAGCAGAGAAGACTTACCCGCCCCATTTGCACCGCAAACGCAAGCTGTATGAAAACTGCGGAAATCGAGTGCTGCCGAGCGATAGCTCAAGAAATTTTTGAGGGTGAGTTGGAGAGGAATCATCCTAATTGATAATGGATAATGGATAATTGATAACGGGGGAGTTGGCGTTTTTAGGTGGGTTACACCACATCGTAGTATTTGGGGCTTAACAATTGATAACGGGAGAGTTGCCGTTTTTACATTTGTTACTCCACTTTTGCCCTGTTGTAACTTCAGCGTTCGCTCTTTATATACATAGCAGTATTTTTGTACGTTTGAACGGCTTTGGGTAAAAAGACTTGCTGGAGTTTTGCCATTTTCTCGAAACGTGAAGCTGGCAAAAGTCTGGATTGCCCTCACTCTCAAGCTTTCTATCGGGTGTGGAAAACGAGATCGTTAAGAGGAGAGCGAATGTTGCAGCGATTGAAACGCATCAAGCAAAATTTGGGAACTTCCGAGCGGTTTGGGCGAGTCTGACAACTCGAGAAGTGAGATAATTTCTCGCGCTCGATCGCAAGGAAATTAGAGGGATTTGATTATCTAGCCGGATAAAATTTTTCCACAACTTCGATGAAAGTAAAATTTATTACCTTATTTTTGCTCGGTTTTCTGGTCGTGTTTGTTCCTGCTTGCCTCGATCGCATTCCGTTCGCGCAGAGAAAGCTAAGCGCGGCAGAGCCTCAAGAGATCGTCCGCAATAATGAAGTGCGATCGCTCCCCGGCAAATTAGACAGTATTCCGATGTTCAACAGTAACAGTCCTGAATGGGTAAAAACCGAAGGGATTCTCCTTTCTACCTTTCCCCCCACCGGAAAACGAGTTCCCGCCGCCCACCTAAACTACCCCTTCAACGGAGATTTCACCCTCTTCGCCCACCACTTCACCCACACGCCCCCCAACTTACAAACCCTTTACCTCGGCATTCTCGTCCACAATCCCGGCGAACAACCCGTCACCCTTTCAATTCCCGCCGCTGCTAGCTATTTACTCGAACCCGATGCACCGTTCCAGCAGAAACCACCAATGAGCGAAAATCCCGATGGTGCGATTTTTTCAGGCCCGGGTATCCGCGCTGTCGATAGCGTCATGCGCGGGAAGCGACAAGCCGATTTCCCCGAAAAAATCTTGATTCCGCCCCGCCAGAGTCGGATGTTGATGAATTTGCCGATTCCCGTGCGCGGACTGGAGAAACCCGTTAACGGGCGCTCGAGTTTTCTGCGGTTGAACGGCAGCGATACGGTGTATATGGCTTCCTTGGCGATGTATGCGAAGAAAACGCCAGAAGGTACGGAGCGCGCCCCCACGCTCGCTGAATGGCAGCAACTCCTGGATACGGGGAACTTAGCTGGACCGCGCGACAAAACGCCAACGCCGCCAACGCAAACGAGCGGACAATTGATTTACGGGCGCGTTGCGGGCGTACAATTGGGTTCGACCTGGCAGGCAACGATAACGGATTCCGACACCGACATTTTACCCCTGCCCGCGCCCGATCGCGCCATTTCCTACGCGATCGATACCCTGCGCGGCGGCGAACTCAGTACCTACCCTATTCAAGCAGCCCCCTTAGCCGTCCGTTACCCCGACACCGCCTACGAATCCCACGCTAACTATGCCGTAAATTACGACCTTACGCTGCCTTTAGCAAACATCAATGATTACTACGGCGTTCGCCGCGCCCGTACCGTTGAGTTAACCCTAGAAACGCCCTTAAAAGAAGGCAGACTCTCGCGCGGCGGACTGATTTTCCGGCAGCCCTCCTGGGATTTTCCCTTCTTCCGAGGGACGGTCAGATTGCGATATAAAGATGACAGCGGCCAGGAAGTCACGCGCTACGTGCATTTGTGGCATCGACGCGGGCAGGTTTTAGAGCCGTTAGTTTCCTTAACGTTGCAACCGCAAGAACGGCGAACCGTCCGGTTAGATTTCCTCTACCCGCCGGATTCCGTCCCGCCGCAAGTTTTGACGGTGAGTGCCAAATAGTAGCTAAGTCGCTAAAACTGGGTTTGAGCGTCGGTATTGCTGGTTTTGAAGGCATAACCGCTAACGGCAGCTTCTCCGCCTCGCAACTGTTCGGCTGCGATTAAGCGCTGTCTAATACGGGCAAATTGCTGGGAGACTCCGAGAGTTCGAGGAATGGGAAGCGATCGCGAAGGGATGGGTTGCCAAACTTTGGTTTTGGGGCTGGCGTACTGCAACTGCAATCTCATACCTGCGGGTAGGGTGAGGTTGCACAGACGCAGGGTGCATTGTTTTCGGGCTGCTAATCGGAATAGTTCGCTGAAGATGAATAAACCGGAGACGCTAACTCGCTCAACTCCGATAAAATCAATAATCCAGCGAGAGCCTGGAGGAATGGGTTGGTTGTCTGCCCACTGGTTTAACTGCTGCTGAACGAGAAATGCAGTTGGGAAATCAAGGGTGCCGCGAAGGTGTAAAACAAAATTCATGGTTTTTAGAGAATGCGCTAAGGGATATTGCCCGCAATTCGGGTCGCGAATTGTTTTTGAAACCCTTAATCTCTGCTAGGATACTGAAAATTTGCGGATTTTTCAACTTCATTTTTACAAAGAATCTCTGAGTTTTTTCTTACGTCTGGGGGAAATTACGGAAAGTGATTCAAGAATTAGCGGTTGGCTCGGTACAGTTGGAGGAGAAGGGGAACAACGCACTCGTAATCTGTCGTAATATCTCGTAATATTTGGGGGATGCCCATTAAGGGGAAAATGGAAGTTAGGCAGAAAAATTAGAAGCGATCGCGCGCGCCCGAAGAGATCCGCAAAGCGGATCGCGCCTTTCCTGAGTGATGTTAGTCTCAACTCTACGAGCGCCAACGGGGAAAGACTGGCAATACTGTTAACCGCTTTTGGGGGCGCGGTGTTGGGGGGAAAGATTACCAATGACAGCAAATCAACAAGTGTTAATTTTAGGCGGCAGCGGTCGTATAGGCAGCAGCGTAGCAGCGGATATTGTCGCCTACACGCCAGCGCGGGTACTCCTAGCGGGGAGAAATCCGATCGCGGGCGAAGAGATTGCCCGAAAATTGGGAGAAAAGGCGCAGTTCGTTGCCCTAGAGTTAGACGCTCTCGCCCCCCTGCATTCCGCGATTGCGCAATCCAATCTCGTCATTCATTGTGCCGGTCCCTTTCACCATCGCGATGGGCGCGTTCTCAAACATTGTATTGAAACGGGCGTTCCTTATCTCGATGTCAGCGATCATCGTTCTTTTACCCAAAAAGCGCTGCAATTTCAAACGGAGGCAGAACGCGCGGGAGTAACCGCGATCGTGAATACGGGGATTTTTCCTGGCATTTCCAATAGTATGGTGCGTCGGGGAGTTGAATGGTTAGATCGTCCCGATCGCATCCATCTCAGTTATGTCGTCGCCGGTTCGGGCGGTGCGGGTTTAACGGTGATGCGAACGACGTTTTTAGGGCTGCAACATCCCTTTGAAGCTTGGATTGAGGGCAAATGGCAAACTGTCAAACCGTATAGCGATCGCGAAACCGTCACCTTCCCCTCGCCCTACGATCGCGCGGGCGTTTACTGGTACGATATGCCGGAAACCTTTACACTCCCCGCAACCTTCCCCGTCCAAACCGCGATTACCAAATTCGGTTCCGTTCCCGATTTATACAACTACCTAACGTGGTGGGTGGCAAAAACTTGGCCCAACTCTTGGCTGCAAAATCGCCAGGTTATCGAATTTTTGTCCACCGTCAGCTATAAAATGACCCAAGTTAGCGATCGCTTTAGCGGGATTGGCGTTGCGATTCGTTCCGAAGTTTCCGGACTGAAAGCTGGCAACCCCGCAACCCACTGTTCGACGCTCGTTCATGAAAATACTGCCGTTGCAGCCGGTGGCGGAACGGGTTCGCTCGCGCAACTAATTTTAGACGGCAGATTGCACAAACCGGGCGTTTGGCCTGTCGAAGCAGCCTTGCCCACCGATCTGTTTGAAGAGACGATGCAAGCGCGGGGGATTAAGATTTGTGACGTTAACAATGCTTAAAGAATAGTCAATAACAAACGTTAAATAATAAAGAGTAATAAAATAGTGTTCCCTGTTTTCGAGGAAACCTCGATCCGGGGAGCGGGACACGATTGACAAGCTAGGAACTCAGTATTGACAATGCACTCACAATTTCAACAATTTTTCGACTGTTGCGTTGGAAATTGGGTAGCAGAACGCACCTATCATTATCTTGCTCATCAGGAAGTCGAGCGATCGCGAACGGAATTTCAGATCGAGCCTTTAAGCGAGGAACTGAAACTCAAAGTTCTCTCGGACAACGTTTATCCGTCTCCCGGAAATTTAGCAGCCCTTCCCGGATATCATCTCAGCTTTTATACGGTATCGGAAACCGGCGAAGAAGTCTCCCAGCAGCTTAATTTTTTATTCGTTCCCACGCAGGACAATAGCACGGAGATTGAAGGCGACTATCTGCGCGATCGCGCCTACGAAGAAGCGCGCCCCCTCATCTCTCACTTTCGCTTCGCCCCCGAGACGCACGAACTCTTAATGACAACGCAATATACGAGAGTGGTTTCAGTCGATTCGATTACCCTTGTCAACCCTAACTTAAGAATTCGTAAAATTATTAACTATCTCCGCCCCCCGGAAGGGCAGCCCCTCGCCCAGATTTCCCTAGTCGGTTTTGGGGTAGAACAAAAAGGAGCCTAAGCGAATGGCAACGACAGCGAATCTCGAAGATATTGCCCTCGGTTGTCTGCTGGGGGCGCTAGCCGGAGATGCAGCCGGGGCAACGCTAGAGTTTTTAACCAATCCACCCACCGCAGAGGAAGTTCGGTGGGCGATGGCGATGTCGGGAGGGGGCGTAATGCAAGTTGCGCCGGGACAAATTACCGATGATGGGGAATTAACGCTGTCATTGTTGCAAACCCTAGCAGAGAGTGAGGGATTCGATCTTGAAGCGATCGCGCGTTCCTATGCTTGCTGGATCGAATCCAATCCCTTCGATATCGGGATTACAACTTCTTCTTCCCTAGGTTCTTATGCTTCCTCTCAATGGCAGGATGTTTGGCAAAAAGAAGGCTACGCCGCCGTTATGCAGCGCGCTGCAGCGACATACTGCATGGAATCAAAAGCAAATGGCAGTTTAATGCGCGCCGCACCGTTGGGAGTGTGGGGATATCGTCTCGAGGATGAAGAACTGGCGCACTACGCAATCCAGGACTCGCAGTTATCGCACCCGAATTTATGCTGCTGCTATGCTGTGGCTTGTTACGCGATCGCGATCGCCAGTTTAATGCAATTTCCGGGGCAACGAAAAATCGCCTTCAACCGCGCTAAATCCTGGTTGGAATCGCAAGCCGAATCGGACGAACGGACAGAAGTGAGCGAATGGTTGCAAGATGCAGAAAATAACCGCGATATTCCCTACGCGCCGCAGATTGGCTTCGTCAAGATTGCGTTTACTCATGCGTTCCGCCATTTATACTGGGGGACAAACTACGAAAGCGCGATCGCCCAAACCCTAGCAGGCGGCGGCGATACCGATACCAACGCCTGCATCGTCGGTGGTTTAATCGGCGCGGCGGACGGTATTGAGGGCATTCCCGCCGCCATGCAAACTGCCATTATCGAGTGCGATACTCACCTCGGACAAAATCCTCGCCCCGATTTTCTGCATCCATCCCAAGTTCCCGAACGAGTTAAGGCTTTAATCGCTTCGGTTGAGTAACGCCGGTTATCCCGAATTCAATTTTCACTCTCCGTTGAAAAAATAGATATTTCGTAGGGTGGGCAGCGCCCACCAGCTTTAAGTTGCCATTCAACCCACATTCTCTTGCCACTCCTCGTTTGAAAAAATAACGAAGCGCAATCCTCCAAATTCGCGACAACTTTGTAACGTTTTGTAAAAGTCAGTCAGATTTGCGTAAAATTGGCATCCCAAAAACGAGAGTTCAGTATATAGCTCGAACAAAAACCTCAATCCATTGAAAATTAATACATTCTCGCAATCATGGATGCCGATTCGATTGATACGCGCTTAAAACAATATGCCCTAGAAGCTCGGAGATATCCTCCTAAATCGAAAGGACGACAGAAAGCATTAACCGCTTTGATTGCAGAACTTCAAAATTCTGACCTTCTATGTCGTCCCTTTCCGTGGATGTTTCAAGAAAGTTACAAAGAAATTTACGCCGAAGCCCAGCAAATGCTGTTCGGGCATATCTGCGAAAAAATTGATTGTTACGATCCCGATAAAAGAGTTTTACAGTGGGCAAACTTCCTCCTCAAAAAGCGTTTTTTCGTTCAAGCTTGTCGTGCAATTTACCCCAATTCAAAGCAAAAAAAGGGGCGTTTGTTTTTCCATTCTCTTGATGATTTTGAATCCTTAGAGACTTTAGAAAGGCTCAGAACCAGAAACGCTCCCTTACTCAGCGAACAAATCTTAGATTGCTTAGCTGAAGATCCCCAAGGTTTATTTGAATCAACCTACACCAAAAAACCTGAAGCTAATTTTCAGTATATCGCTCAACAACTGGTTGCAGGCTATACTTGGCGAGAACTTTCCCTCGAACTCGGCTTAGAAATTTCAACTCTCAGTAGTTTTTACACTCGATATCTCAAAAAGTTTTCTCCGCTTCTTAAAAGTTATTTAAAAACTTAAACTTGTCGATCATAATAACAATGCAGTTTTTTCTCGCTCCTGCCCTAATTGAACTCAAGCCCAGAAAATAATCATGAACTCCTTAACCTTTAAAGTTCCCCTAACAAGAACCGCTCATCTGCAAGCGCAGCAAGCATCCGATCGCCAAATGAACGCTCGTAAAATCAAGCAAGTTTATCTCAACCATTTAGCGCTGTACGCCGTTAAATCTTATTTAAACTGCTTGGGCTTTTCGGCAGATTGGGAAGGGGGAGACAGCACAGATCCCAGCTTCCAAACTTTAAGCGATGTCGCAGATCTTATTGTCGAAAACTGGGGGAAACTTGAATGTCGTCCGGTTCTACCCGATGCAACAACCTGCAAAATTCCACCCGAAGTTTGGGAAGATAGAGCCGGATATATTGCAGTACAGTTCGATCGCGAACTTTCTGAGGCGACGTTATTAGGCTTTATTCAACAAGTAGAAGCAGAAGAAATTCCCTTAGAAAAATTTCAATCGCTGGAAGTTTTATTAGATGCTATTCACGAATCAACTGTTCGGGAAGAAGCCGCAAACGAAACGAATACAGCGACTCCCGTTCAACTGAATCATTGGTTAAAAGGAGTTGCGGAAACGGGCTGGGCAACGCTTGAAGAATTGCTGGCTCCTTCTCAATATCGCCCTGCCTTCAATTTCCGCCGCGCTCCCATTCCCCTCTCACAAGATGTTAACCCCGTCAGAGCAGAAAGAGCAAAACTGTTGCAGTTTCAGGACAGAGAGGAACAAATTGCTTTAATCGTTAGGTTGATCGAAGAAAAGATATCAGAACTCGATATTTCAGTCGAAATTCTTCCGAGTCGATCGCATTATTTTCCTTCGGATGTGCGTTTAATGATTCTCGATGAAAACGATCGCGTTGCCCTACAAGCAGAAGCAGGTGGAAGTGAAGGACTAGAGGTTAAATTTAGCGGCGAACCGGGAGAAAGATTCAGCATAGAAGTTGTGTTGGGCGAGTGCAAAATTGCAGAACAATTTATTGTCTGAGAGTTGGAAAGATGAGCAAATTAATTGTATTAGAACTCGATGGCGATTGGGAGAAAGGGTTTCGGGCGACTTTAGCCATAACGAGCGAAACAACGCGCTTTCCTAGTACATTAAAAGGAGATTTACCTCCCAATCCAGAACTACTCAAGTTATCGCGACAGTATTGGCATCATTTTTACAATTTAGGCGCTCCTTCTCGGATTAAAATTCAACAAGTGACTTTACGGGGTTCGATTAACGATCGCATCCAAACCTGCAAAAGAGTGGCAGTAGAACTGCGCAATGCGATTAATACTTGGTTGGGATCGGAACTGTTTCGTCCGATCGCGGATCGATTGCATTCCGTGCTGCGCGAAGACGAAGAAGCTCGCTTTTCCGTACAAAGTAGCGATCGCGAATTGCAAAAATTGCCTTGGTTTGAATGGGATTTATTGAAGCGATGCGATCGCGTCGAACCCGCCCTCAACTCTCTCGAAGTTCCCACTTTAGCTCGAATTACTCGCACCACGCTCCATCCTAAAGTTAAAATCTTAGCAATTTTAGGAAATAGCGAAGGAATTGATGTGGAAAGCGATCGCCGTTTTCTCAACGAATTGCCTAACGCAGAAGTGACTTTTCTCCCAGAACCGACATCGCACGCAATTACCGCCGAACTCTGGGAACAAGAGTGGGATATTATCTTTTTTGCCGGACACAGCCAAACCGAAGACGATACGGGTAGAATTTATATCAATCAAACGGAAAGTATCACCATTGATGAGTTGTGGACAGGCTTAAAAACAGCAGTTAATAAAGGCTTGCAATTAGCAATTTTTAACTCCTGCGATGGGTTAGGAATCGCGAATCAACTCAACGATCGCTCGATTCCTTTTATCGTTGTTATGCGCGAAGCTGTCCCAGATCTCGTCGCCCAACAATACTTGCGCGTTTTCCTCACAAACTTCGCCGGTGGTGAAAGCTTTCATAACGCCTCTCGGATTGCCCGGGAGCAATTACATGGCATCCGTTTACCTACTGCTAATGGCGAATACTTTGAATGTCCTTACGCGACATGGTTGCCCGTTATTTACGAAAATCCTGCTGCTATTCCTCCTCGCTGGGAGGATTTATATCGAGTTGAAACCCCTCCCGTTTCCGTTCCCAAACAGCCCGAGTTAACAAGGATTGTGTTAGCTAGCCTGTTTTGTACGATTTTAGTGATGTTTGCACGCAGTTTCGGACTTTTACAACCGAGCGAGTTGTCTGCTTACGATCGCTTAATGAAACAGCGATCGCTTCAAGGGATCGATCCGCGTATTCTCATTGTTGAGGTGAGCGAAGGTACGAACAATCGTTATTCTTATCCCCTACCCGATAATATTGTTGCCCAACTTTTGCAAACTGTAGAAGAAGCAAAACCTAGCGCGATCGGATTGAGTTTGTTGCGCTATCAACCGCGTGGCGAAGGCAGAGAAAAACTCATCGCTCGTCTTGAAAATAATCCTCATTTATTCCTAACTTGTGGCTTTAACCATCGCGATAAAACCCTGTCCCCTCCGCCTGAATTAAGCGGACGTTTTATTGCTGAAAAAACCGGCTTTGGCGATTTTTTGGATGACAGCAAGTACGGGAACGAAGGCACTCGCCGCCACTTAATTGCTTACAGCCCCGATCTTCAACCTAACATTTCTGCTTGTACGACTCCTCGGAGTTTGAGTTTTCAACTCGCCCAACATTATCTCCAACGCAATTTGCTTCCGACATTTTCTTTTAGCGATCGCGGCGATTTGCGAGTTAGCGATCGCATTATCCCCACATTGAACGATCGATTTGCTGCCTATTCCAGCCTCGACGGCGGCTATCAAATGATGCTGAACTATCGCTCAAATCCGCAACCTGCCATGCACGCAAGCGTCGAAGATGTGCTGTCGGGAAAACTGCCGCGCGATCGCATTGAAGGCAAGATCGTGCTAATCGGCGATGGCAATGAAATCGCGAATACCCCCGATCGTACCCCCTACGGAATGCTACCGCAGGCTTGGATTCAAGCTCATGCAACCTCTCAACTGCTCGATGTTGCGATCGATAATCGTCCCTTAATTTGGGCATTACCGCAATGGGGAAATTTACAGTGGGGCGATGCAATTTGGGTGTTTATTTGGTCGATGTTTGGGGGAACTTTAAGTTGGGTCTTTAAGAAAAAACGGCTCGTTCTCGGCTTATCGTTAGGCGCAATTTTAATCTTTTTAGAAAGAATTTGTTTGTTCCTACTCGAGCGCGGGGGGTGGATGCCTCTCGTACCGACTGTTTTAGCTTTGCTTGCGACAGCATTGCTTATTGCTATCTGGAAGTTTCCGAATTTGTCGGAGTTATCAAAATAGATTTTTTTCAACCATGAACCCAAGTTGCATTTACTCGACTGTTGTTTTATTCCTCGCCGCGATCGCCCCCCAAGGGGTATCTTTGTTTTTAAATTCCGCGATCGCGTTTCCAACAGAAAACACCCTCATCGTTCAATCGCCATCACCATCACCAACGCCACCACCACCACCACCACCACCACCGCGCAATCCTAAGCCCGTCGGGAGTACAAAACCGCCGAGAGTACTCAATCCGTTCGCCTTTTCTTGCCAAAATTCCCAGCAAATCTTAACGGGTTTAATACCAGCAGATGAGATGAGTTTAACCACTTCTGCTCACCCAACGTTGCTTTTTTATATCCCTGAAAGTTCTGAAGCGATCCGGGATATTGAATTTTATATCAACAATGAAGATGGAAAAAAAGTCGGTAAAGTTTTTATTGCTCCTCCCAAGAATACGCCAGGGATTATTAGCGTTAGTCTCCCTAAAATCCCTCAAAATGAACTCGAAGTTGGGAAAACTTACACTTGGTACTTTAACTTCTCCTGTGCGGGGACAGGGATAAGAAAAACTCGACCGATTGAAGTTTCTGGAACAATCCAGCGAGTCTCGCGAACGCCGCAATTAGAGCGGAAAATTGCCGACGGCGATCCCTATATTTGGCTCGACGCGATCGCGTCAGTTTTCCAACAACGTTTAGAAAATCCTGAAGATGTAGAAGCAGTAGAACGCTGGCAAAATCTCTTACAATATATCGGGGAAGAAGGATTAGCAAAGCAGCCGATTTTAGGAGCAGCTAGTATTGCAGAATAAATCGTAGGTAAGGCGACAATTGTAGGTTAGGTTTGTCAATCCACTAATTTTAATACCAATTCCAAATCCTGATGCACTAAATTTTATCTGTAGGGGCGCGCTTGGCGAATCGCATTCGCGCTCGTAAGCGCCGCCCCTACGGTGCGGAATACCAATTCTCATTGATTTTGCACGATTCTCGAAGAGGGCATAACAATGTGGCTGCCCCTACGACGAACAATTTAGTGCATCGTAACTGATAATTGGTAGAACAGCGAAAAATCAACAAGAACTGGTATAAGTTCAAAGTTGCCAATCTCCGACTCTCATTAAAACCAACTTCCCACTAACACATAAACCGCCCAAACTGAAGGCATTTTATTAGCATCTTTCTCAAGAATTTGTTTCTGAGCCAGTTGCATAGCTTTTGCTTTAGATACTCCACTTTTCCACTCTTGATAAAAATATTTTGTAAATTTTGTTGTAACCTTTTCGTCAGCATCCCATAGCGTAGAAATCGTTGTTTGTGCGCCCGATCGCGCCGCAATACCCGCCAACCCTAAAACGGCTCGCTTGTCTCCCTCTGCTGAAGAACAAGCGCTCAAAATCAACAATTGCAGAGGTTTTCCGCGTTTAATACAAGAGGCAGCAATCAACTCATTGAACGCTCTGGCTTTAATAAGTTCTTGATAAGCAACAAGATAAGTTTCTTCGGGATCGGAGCTAAAGAAACCGTGGGTTTTCCAGTGAATTGCAGAGATTGGACGTTCCTGCAATTGGGCTTTGATTTTTGAGATCGTGAAATCTTTATCGTAAAGTTTATAGTTGGGTTCGGGGATGTTATCGATCTCTTCCCTTAGTTCTTCAATAGATGGAAGAGTAGGAAATCCTTTTAATTGTTGAGGAATTCCGATTCCACCGCCTGCATAAACTAAAGAGTTATCCGTCGCGCGAGCAGCAAAAAGTTTAACGCTCGGTAAAACGGCGATCGCATATTTTTTTTGCACTAAATATTCTCGATTCCGAGCATCGTATAAAACACTCATCGGGATATTCCGGAGCGGATCGTCAAGAACAAACGCTAAGGTGTCTAAGTTAGGTTCGTTCGCCAATACGGATTCCAACGGTTTAAATAACCAATTGTAGAGCTTGGCTGCTTCAGTTTCAATTTTCTCAATTTCTCCTCGACTCGTGAAAACCAAATTATTTCTTAACTCGCTGAGGTTATTTTCGATTTCCCTAGGATCGACCGCAGAAAAGCGATAATCGTAAGGACGACCGTGCAGTTTAAAGATCGTAACAATGCCGCGATCGGTGATAATCGGATAAATAATCGCAGCCTTCGGATCGTCAATGCGATCGGCTTGCGTTTTTTGAACGTTTGTTGAAGTATCGCAGCGCAAGAAATTCTCGATTTCTGCTAATTGTAATTGGTCGATCGCGGCGATCGCGTTTTTCAGTTTCTCCTGCTCCGGTTTTGCCTCGCCTTCCGCATCCAACAGCAAATTTACGTACTCTCGATACACCGGCTCGACATTATCTCGGAACGAAAATTGTACGTCCGTATTAATGACCAATAAATCTTTACGAACCCGCTGCAAACTCTCAACTGCATTTTGATAAGATTGAAGTGCTTCTGCTTTGCGCGCTTGTTTCTTTTGCAAGCGACCGAGTTGCCAAGAAAAGCGGTACAATAACTCTTCAGACCCTTTCGTTGCACTCTCTTTTAGTGCTTCTATCGTAAAAACTTCTGCTTCTTGCCACTGATGATTTTGTTCGTATAGCGCGCCAAGTTGACCCAGTGCTGCCACCTTGAACTGAGAACTTTTTAGAGTTTCGGCGGCGCGTAGCGAGCCTTTTAATAATTGATAAATTGCATCGGTGTTTATTAGCTTTGGCGTTAGAGTTACGGTTGAATTTTCTGCTGTTGTATTTCCCCACTCACTGCGAGTACAAGCAGGAGTCTCTGCATCAATTTTAACTTGCCAGCAACTCAAGGTTTCTGCATAGTTTAATTGCGCTTTGGTGGTGGTATGATTGACAGGCATTTTTTCGAGTAACGCCTCTATTTTGGGCAATAAACTAGCATCCGGCGCTTTGCCCGTATCGGCGGCGAGACTGAGTTGGTTGATATTAGCGTGCAGTTGGACGATTGTAGAACGACTGGAGGCTGCTCGGGCGTAATGCTGGAAAGCCTTGTGCAACGATGCTTTTGCGGGTTCAGTCTTACCGATCGCGCTTTGTTGGTTAGCCTGCGATCGCGCCGTATTGCCCAACTCTAACTCAACTTCGCCCAACACTGTATCATTAGGAAGCAAATTAGCGATCGCAACTCCTTCTTCCAAAACCTTCTGCGCCTTCTCCAACTCTCCCAATCGCCGCCGCGTCGCCCCCAACTTCCGGTAAATTTTGGCTTTAACTTCTGTCGGCGGTTGTTGCTGCAATTGTGCGTAAAGCTGTTCTAAAAGCTGGTTCCCGTCGTAACTCCGCCCCAACGCCTCCAGCGCCACCGCTTGATTTAATTGCGCCCCCATCGCCCCTGCTATATCCCGCGCTTCTGCGTAACCCTGCTGCGCCTTTTCCCAACTCGCCAGCGCTTCAGGGACTTCTCCCCGCGTCCATTCCAGTTGGGCGAGGGTATTCCACGCCTTCGCTCGAACTGACGTATTATCCGACGCGGCGAGGAGTTGAAAACTGCGATCGCTGGCTGACTGTGCTTCCTGCAAGCGCCCCAAATGCTGGTACGCTAGGCACAGGCAAGTGTATAAGAGCGCCTGTTTCTCTGCTGTCGGGGAAGTCGCGAGTTCTGCTTGCCAAGCTTCCACCGCCTTAGCATACTGCTCGTTGTTGTAGAACTTTAAGCCATCATCTTGCTGCTGTTGCGCCCCAACTCTTCCTGGATGCAATAGCAGTAACACGAGCGCAAAACCGAGCCAAAGTAGGAATAGATAAGACGGAAAAGAGCGAAAAATCCGATTGCGCGATCGCTTGCCTTTTAACCGATGAAATGGAGAGAATAAGCGAGGAGCATAGCATCGGTTGACAGCAGAGAAAAAAATAAGTTTTGTCATAAACTGCGACGGTAGATAAGCACTCCCTTCAGTCGAGACGTTGCTTAAATTTCCAGTATCTTTCACAAAAACGGAGATGTCATCTCTAGTACAATTCTTTTTCGAGGGAGAATAATATTTTTGCTAAATTTTGTAACAATTTCAGCCCAAGTGCGTAAAATCCCAGCGTTAGAATTGAGAGTTTGCTGGATATCTATCAATCTAGCCTCCCTATCGCTATGAGACACCTCGGTATTGCCGCGATTTTGCCGATTAGGGGCGATGCGATCGCGATCGCTCGCAAAAGAACCGTTTTACTCCTCGGAATCGCGCTTTTCTGTCTGGGGGAGGGAGAAAGGGCGCGATCGCAAATTATCCCCGATAGTACGCTTAACACCACCGTGACTTGTCTGCTTGGGAATTGTAACATTACCAACGGAACCCCCAGCGGCAATACATTATTTCATAGCTTTTCTCAATTCTCAATTCCGACTGGCAATGCAGCCAATTTTATTAACAATAGCAGCAACATTCAAAATATTATCGGGCGCATTACCGGAACATCTTCCTCCCAAATCGATGGCTTAATCAAAGCCAGTGGAACTTCCCCGAACTTCAACCTCTTTCTCCTCAATCCTAATGGCATTATTTTCGGAGCGACTGCCACTCTTCGACTCAACGGTTCCTTTTTTGCCACCACCGCAGAGCGCATTAACTTTAACAATGGAACCTCCTTTAGCATCACCGATCCCACTCCCCCAATTTTAACCATAAATGTTCCCATCGGCTTACAATTGGGTGCAAATCCGGGGGCAATTCAAGTGCAAGGACAAGGCTTATTCTCTCCCTCCTTATCCGTCCCGAAAGGCAACACAATCGCCTTTATCGGGAGCGGAATTGAAATGCAAGGCGGTGCTGTTATTGCGCCCCAAGGTCGAATAGAATTCGGTAGCGTTGGTTCCAATAGTTTAGTAAATCTTAGCCCGTCCCCAACCGGATTTACACTTGACTATAGCAACATCCAAGACTACCGAAATATTAACCTTTCTCAAATAGCCGGAGCCTATGCCGATGCCGGTCAAGTTCAAGTTCGAGGTCGTGAAATCTTTCTAGAAAGTGGGGCAGCGCTAACCTCAAACCCCACCTTTGATTTACCTGGAGGAAATATCGATGTTTATGGCTCGGAATCGGTCAAAATTTCCGGCGTGTCCGGCGCGTCCTTCTTAATTAATAGCGGTTTGTACGCCCAAAATCAAGGAAACAGTACCAATGCGGGGAATATTACCGTAACAACGCCTCACCTCAAAATTGAAGACGGAGGCATTATTATTAACTCGACTTCAGGAACCGGAAAAGCAGGAGATATTACCCTAAATTCCTCTATCGTCGAACTACAAGGATTGCCCGCCCAAAATGCTCTCGTTCCTTTTACGGGTTTGCGTTCGACTTCAACCGGAAAAATACCTGGGGCGGGAAGCGGTGGAAATATTACCCTCAATTCACAGCAGCTAATTGTTACCGATGGCGCAGGAATTACTGCTTTTACAAACGGTGCGGGAAATGCAGGAAATATTAGCGTTAACAACGCTCAAATTGTAAACGTAAGCGGACAAAATAGTTTTTTATCTACAGAAACTACTAGCACTGGAACGGCGGGAACGATTAAAATTGATACCGAAAATCTCTTTGTTTCCAATGGCGCGCAAATTCGAGGTATGAGCAACAATTCAGGAAATGCTGGCAATATTGAAGTTGTCAACGCTAATGTTGTTTCTCTCGATAATGGCGGAAGTCTGCGGGTAGAAGCAACCGGAAACGGCAATGCCGGTAATATTGACATTGATGCGAACATCGTAGCGTTAAATAATGGTGCAACCCTTTCAGCGACCAATAAAACGACAGGCGGCGGTCAGGTTCGCTTGCACAATTTACAGCTTTTAAACCTCAATAACAACAGCAAAATTTTAGTCTCCACTGTTGACGGGCAGGGCGGAAATATTGAAGCTAATGCTAATTGGATTAATTTAGATCGTAATAGCAGTATTTTGTCAAGTGCTAGTGGCTTTGGTGATTCAGGTGATATCGATCTAACGGCGGGCTGGGTAACGTTAGATAATGGCTCCACAATTGCTGCCAATCATACAGGATTCGGTGAAGCCGGAAATGTCACAATTCTGGCAGGATGGCTATATTTAAATCGCGGTTCGGAGGTAACAGTCAGCCATAAAGGATGGGGCAATGCGGGTAATTTAATTGCAGCAGCTTATGACATCGATCTTTACAATGGCTCCCAACTTTCCTCCGCTCATACAGGGTTGGGTAATGCCGGAGGGATTGGGTTATTTGCCGATCGCGTTAATCTTATTAATGGCTCGCAAGTAACAGTCAGTCATTCGGGCTTGGGGGCAGCAGGTAATATAATCGCGATCGCGGACTCAATTCACCTCAAAAACGGCTCCCAACTCGCCTCAAATACCATCTGGGCGCAGGGCGGAAACATCACCCTTCGCGACTGGCAAACCCTATCGCTCGATAACTATAGTCGAATTTCCGCCGCCACGGTTGATGGACGAGGCGGAACCGTCAATCTTAGCGGTACTGGCGATTTAACCCTTAACAATAACAGCGGCATCCTCGCCAGCGCTACGGGTACGGGAACCGCCGGAAGCACCAACCTGAGCGCAAAAACCTTAACCGTACAAAACGACTCGCAAATTGCCACCAGCAGCGCAGAGAATGGCAATGCAGGAAACTTAGAAATTAGTGCCAGTCAAATCCAACTGCGCGATCGCGCCAAGCTTACCTCAGAAACGCGCAACGGAACAGGCGGAAACATCACCCTTCGCGATTGGCAAACCCTATCGCTCGATAACTATAGTCGAATTTCCGCCGCCACGGTTGACGGACGAGGCGGAACCGTCAATCTTAGCGGTACTGGCGATTTAACCCTTAACAATAACAGCGGCATCCTCGCCAGCGCTACGGGTACGGGAACCGCCGGAAGCACCAACCTGAGCGCAAAAACCTTAACCGTACAAAACGACTCGCAAATTGCCACCAGCAGCGCAGAGAATGGCAATGCAGGAAACTTAGAAATTAGTGCCAGTCAAATCCAACTGCGCGATCGCGCCAAGCTTACCTCAGAAACGCGCAACGGAACAGGCGGAAACATCACCCTTCGCGATTGGCAAACCCTATCGCTCGATAACTATAGTCGAATTTCCGCCGCCACGGTTGACGGACGAGGCGGAACCGTCAATCTTAGCGGTACTGGCGACTTAAGCGTTAATCATAATAGCGGCATCCTCGCCAGCGCCACCGGAACCGGAACCGCAGGCAACCTCAACATTACTACCCCCGGAAAACTCAGCATCGAAAACGACTCCGAAGCAGCAGTTCGCAACACCGGAACCGGAGGTGCGGGCAATCTCAGCGCTCGCACCGGAGATATTTTCCTCAGCCAGCGCGGGCGTATTGCAGCCAGTACGGTAGCGGGAAATGGCGGTAATATCGATTTACGGAGCGATCGCAACCTTATCCTACGCTACAACAGCGAAATCTCCGCAGAAGCAGGCGGCACGGGCAACGGCGGCAACATCACCCTCAACACCGGCGGCATTATCCTCGGCGTACTCAGTGAAAACAGCGATATCGTCGCCAATGCCTTCGCAGGAAACGGCGGTAACATCACCGCAAACGCCCTCGCAGTCTTAACCTTCCGCCAGTTCAAAAAACAGCGCACCTCCGAAAGCGACTTTATCGCCAGTTCCCAAATCGGAATCGACGGCACTGTTACCATTAACGCGCGCCAGCAAACCCCCATCGAAGTGCTACCCGATAACTTCCTCGATCCTCCCCTCGCCGAAGGATGCGATCCCATCGCCGAAAATGGATCCAGCCTATCTGTTGTCGGACGGCGCGGACTCTCGCCCGATGCACCCTTTGAACCCCTCAACAGCGACGGAATTTGGGAAGACTTGCGCATGGATACAGAACCCTTAGTAGAAGCCCAAGCTTGGACGGTTAACGATCGCGGTAACATCGTCCTCATCGCTGAAACTCCCCCACCCGCGCCCGCTGCCTGCACCCTACAATCAGTCCCGTAGGATTCCTACGCGCTACTCAAAGGGGTCAACTTATAAAGGCAACAATTTTAAATAAACGAAGCCAAAGATAAGCTGTTTGTCCGGTGCAAGTCAGGGTTAGCTGGCGATCGCTACTGCTGACATTTTTTTTGGGTTTCAATATCGCTTCGATCGATCGGTAAAGCACAATCAAGCTGCTTGCCAAGCTTTCTAAGTTGGTTATTCAAGCCAGGTAGCGTGCCAGTTTCTCGACCTGAGTGGGCATTGAGGAATGAGGGGTATAACGGCGCGCCACTGATTTGGACATTGAGTCTGGCAGGGAGTAGATATTTAGGCGCTTCCATCCATTCGGGTTCCAGCACAGTTTTATAAGCTGCTTCAGAAACTAAGTAGTTAATAAAAGAAATCGCTAGCGATCTCTTTTGTCCTGTCAGGCTTGAATCTACAGCAAGACCATCTACCCAGCCTACTCCTTTGCTCATTGAGTTTTCTCGAAAAGGAGGTAGTCTTCTTACTGCAATATCGTTAATTGATAAGCATCCAGAGGTACTGGTGCAATTATCGAGGGCGTATTGAATGCCATAGTGGATTGATTCAGAGTAACCGATATAGGCACTAGATTTTCTAGCGATGAATGCTCTGGAATAATAGCCCGTGCGATCGTGTAAGTCATTACTGCGGCAAAAACCATCCGGACAGAGACCCAGAAGGGAGGTGAGAGAGGTCGTGACTTCTGAATTGAGGAGGGTGGATTGGGAAATCGACTGTTGCGCTCGTTCGACACCCACAAGTTCTGAAAGGACTGTAAAGTACCACTCACCCAAAGTTGAACTCCCTTTTAGGTCAACGAATAAAGCTTCGTTGCGCTGCTTAAGAATGGTGCTTACATCATTCCAGGTTTTGGCACTTGCAAGTTCTGTATCTCCCTTTCTGTAAAAGAGAAAGTTTCCACAAAGCCAGTGGGGAACCGCATAGGTTTCTCCATTTCTCGTGACTGCTGCGATCGCTTCTTTTGAGAAGTTTTCTTTAGGAAAGTCAATCTTGGAAATTTTGCCCAATTGGATGAGGTCTGATAAGAGAATTGTATCGACTTCATAGACATCAGCGGAGGCTTTTTGCAGTCCCCCAGAATAGTAGTCTGCAACAAGGTCTGGGTTATCTACTAATTGAAGATCGACTTCTGGATTCGCCTTTTCAAATTCGCCTTCTATTTTTTGAAATAGAGATAAGCGATCGGGAACATAAGGATACAAAAGAACTCGTAAGGTTTCCTTTGCTAAGGCTGGGATAGCGATCGTGAGTTGACCAACAATACAAGCAACGAATGACCAAGTAAAATGAGCTTTCTTAACCATGTTATGATGCACTTTCTGTATTGGATTAAAATATTAAAACTTTTTTCAAGAGTTAACTTCTATTTCTTCACCAAATTTTTAGTATCGAAATTGCCCTTGTCGAACTGTACGAAAATGTAGAAGTCGATTCGGAGAGATAACCCCATTTCAGCAGCAGCACAAACATTACGCTCCACTACTGCCAGCAACCTTGGCATAAACTTTTGTAACAATCCCAGTAGCTCTGCGTCAAAAAACTCCCAAAACAGCGAGACTCACCCAGTAGTAGTAGGGTGGGCATTGCAGCAACACTTTTCAATTTCGGGGCAACTTTAAATTGGCAATGCCCACCATCTAGGTTTTGGTGGACAAGGTAATTCAATAAATTTCTCAAAAATCCCGATCCTCGCCTTGCCCACCCTTGTATCTTAAGGCTGAAAAAATTATCGTAGAGACGTTGTATACAACGTCTCTACGGGCAATTTGTTCCTTCTTATTTCAGTGCCATTCAACCAGAAATGACTTCCATTTGAGAAATTGCTCGCTCGGTTCTCTCGGGCGGCGATTCGCCCACGCTGTCAACCGCAAGCTTCATCATTGTCATTTGCGCTGGACCGAAAATAGTAGCGAAGGACGCATCCGCTGCATCGCGCCCGGTTCCGATGCGAACGAATCCAGCGCGGGGGGCGAGGCGAGTTGGATCGAAGATATACCAGCGATCGCCTAAATAGGCTTCAAAATAAGCATGAAAGTCCGGCGGTTGCAAGTTGTAGGAGTAACCGGCGGCGAAGCGGGCTGGAATATTGAAGGCGCGACAGAGGGCAATTCCTAAATGGGCAAAATCCCGGCATACGCCTGCCCTTTCGAGCAGCGTATCGCAAGCGGAGGTTTGAGAATCGGTACTGCCGGAAAGATAGACGACATTATCGTAAATCCAGTTACAAATCGCCGTGACTTTCGAGTAACCGGGCAGTAAATGACCGAATTCTTCTTGCGCTAAACGGAATAAGCGATCGGATTGGCAGTAACGCGACGGCCAAAGATACTGCATGGTTTCTAAAGGCAACTTTCCGGGTGGAATTTCGGCAATGGCGTTCGGATCTTCTTCGAGATAACAAACATCGACCAGGGCGCGATAAGAGATTTTAAATTCTCCCGGCGGCGCAATTAAACGCAGATATCGAGTACCGGTGTCGGCGGCGATATATTCTTCCGAGGCGATCGCGGGATCGAAGTTCAAATCTTCTTCAAGAACGATTTGATGCTCGTTCCGAACGACGCTAATGTTAAAAATAAACGTACATTCTGTCGGTAGATTGTAGCTCAGTTTACTGCTTACCTCTAGCCGATGCTTTTTACTGGATTGCATCAATTTTAACGCGCTCTCATCGTTCGCAAGATTACGATTAAAATATAGCGCAATTCTTAATCGGGCAATCCTTAAAATGTTATGGGTGCGATCGGCTCGATATCGGGATCGCGGCCGCCAATTTGGTTGGTACGCAATACCCAGACTGATGCGCCGCGATCGATAAACACTTTCACCGTTGTGTCGTTAGCGAGGCGGGGTAAGAGAGAGCGCCAACTGCTGAGTCCGGTGGCTAAGTTTCGCAAGGGTTTATCTTCCAGCGTACTGCCCAGATTGTAATCGTTATTAACCCAATCGGGCCGTAACGAGCCGAAGAGTTTAAATTGACGTTTTAAGGCGCGGTCTAAGCGCAATAGTTTACGAAAAGATTGGGCTTGCTGGGGGTTTTCTGCTTCCCATTCTTGGATCCAGTCCGATTGGGTGCGAACGGCGCGTTCGAGTTCTTGAATGCTAACCAGGAGAGCGCGATTGGAGTCTTGGGAGCAATTATTTGCTGCGCCGACATAGGTTCCGCCGGTTCCGTCGCCGATGCGATAGCGGGCGGTCATGGCGTGCAGTTGTAACATCATGGCATCGAGGGGCGATCGCTGGGTTCCGTTAAAGTCGTAGTTGCCGGTGAACGCATCTAATTTAACCAGGAGATCGGCAACCGGACGAGTGCCAACCCAACCGAATTGGCGATCGCCGAGATAGCGCGACCAATGCAAATCCCCCGCCACTAAACCGTCGGTATTGTGGGTGTAAACTTGGGAGTAATAGAGCGCGAAACGCAGTTCGTCGGTGAGGGGTTCTCGCACGACTTCTGCCCATCCGTAGGCAAAATGACCGAAGAAGATCGGCGTATTAGCAGCCGGTTCGCGCTTTTTACCGCCGATACCGCCGTAAACGTGCAACAGTAGGGCGCGATCGCCTTCGCCCCATTCCGCGATCGCAGCGCTGGCGTTCCCCGTCTGGGAGTTTATCAGCACCGAGCTAATTAAGCCTTTACGAGCGACGGCGTTTGCCCAAGTTTTTTTATGAATGTATTGATAGCCTTCGTGCTTGCTAAAAATGATGCGATCGGGGCGCAATTGGAATAGGGCGCGAGGTGCGATCGCCTGCACCACAAACCGATCGCTGCGATCGCGCGCGCCGTAGATATACCAACCCCGCTGATTCAAAGGCGACTGTTCGATCGCGTTTGCGGTTGAAGGAAAGCAACCGTTGCGGTCTGCCACAACTCGAGGCATCCATACGGTTTCCTGCGGCCCGTCGAAATCCATCGAAGCGCGATTATAGTGAACGACACAGAAATAATCGCCGTTTTGCAAAGGGCGCACGAACTGTACCAACGCATAGAAGCGCCCGGTAATTTGAATCGGCTGGCGGTGCAGGTAAATCGTCGGACGCTGACCGTCTTCGTCTACTCTCAACGGTTCCGGCAGCATAACGGTAATATCATCCTGGGGATGTCCGCCCGCTAGCGATTCGAGGGGATCGACTTGTCGCCAACCGTCGAGGCGATCGGGATGCACCAAGCCTTGATAAGTGTTGGTATAGTCGGCTTCGGGGCTGAAAAAGACATCCTTTCTCACCCGTTTCACCCAGCGCTGTACGCTTGCATCGTGACTCCAGCGCAAGTTAATAATTTGACCTTGGAGATGGGCGAACGCTTCGGGCGCTTGATAAATCTCCATCAGCGCGCCGCGAACTTTCGATCGCTCCGAACGTTGAGGTAAGATTAAGCGTCCCATCCAAGGCGCGATCGGTTGGTAGTATTCCGATGGTAGCGATTGCTCGAGGGGGTAGTAATCGGGACGATTGAAATCTGCCTGCATATAGAGTTTGTAATGACTGGGAATCGGCTCTATATCGGGTTTCGCTCGCACGAACTCCTCGCGTAAAATCAAGGAAATATAGTCGAGGGTTTGGGTGAGGAAACTGCGCCCGTCGGGGAGAAAGGAATTTGGGTCCATCAAACCGCCCGGAACTTGATGTCCGACCTGTCCGAGGGAAATAAAATCAATTTTTCCCCGTCGTTTGGCACGGTTCCAGTAAGAAAGGGTCGAAATTTTCCAGCGTCCGGGAAACATAATCGGGCCGAATATTTCGACGTTATCCTTTTTGCCAACGAGATGATAGAGGTGTTCTAACTCCAGCACGTTGCAATTGCCGCTAATCACCCCGCCCAAGGAAATGACTTCAATCGGCGAGTGCAGGGCGCGTTTTAAGAACGGTGCTGCCGCAGCAGCCATCTGCGCGCCGCCGCTATAGCCGATGAGGGTAATGGGAATGCCGCTGCTGCGTCGATAGCCGTTTTTGAGCAGGCCGTTATAAAGAATTTGGGCGATGCCTTGATTGTAGAGCGGCCCGTAGCGGCGATCGGCAGAAACGGCAACAATAATGGTGTTGCGGATATTGACGAGCATTCCGAACAGACTGGCGGGGTTGTTGCCGCGAATTTTATCCATCCAACGCCAAAGAAAGGCGAGGGGGCGATCTTCGTCGAGGGGGTTGTTGAGGACGGAGTAGGGAACGATGCCGCGAATCAGGGCGATATCGTCGGGTAAGATGGCAGTGAGAGCTTCGAGAAAGTCTTCGACATCGGGCAGGTATTCAAAGTTGGATTTGCTGATGCCATCGAGATAAACGAGGTAGCGGGAGAGATGGCTGGGATCGTCTACGGGTTCGGCTAATTCTCCGGCGTTAATAGTTGTGTCTACTTCGTCGGAATACCAACCCGCCCACCAGCCCAAGGTTTCTAGGGGGGCGAGGAGTCCGGCAACAATGATGGCGATCGTAATTGTCCAGAATAGGTCGAAGAGGGGACGAAGCGCTTGCGGAAGCTCGGAGTGCCAACCAAAAACCCAGTCGCGGAGGGGGCTGAGGAAGATAGTCACGAACACTGCGACGAGGATGATGCCGAGCAATCCGAGGAGGGATGCGATCGCGCCATCGTTGGTGGCGGAGGAATGAGCGGGCTTAGAATGGTCTTCAGTTACGAGCGTTGCCGATTTTGAACCGGAGATCGGATTGCCTAAACCGAAGCTGCCCGAGGGGCTATAAGCTTGCTGCATTCCGTCTTGGAGAAGTTGGCGCAAATCTCGCCTTCCGGTGACGAGTTTGACACCGGCGGTGCTATTCATCAACCATTTTCCGACATTGGCGATCGGTTGACCGATGGTTTGTTGGGCGAGTTGCAGCACAAACCAACCCAAGGCGACGTAACCGAAGGCTTCGAGGTTATCGACGCGGGCGACGGTGGCAAAGGCAACAACGAGGGCGAAGAGATGACAGGCGGAGAGAAGGGCGAGAATGGGAACGCCAAAGTAGGGAAGCGCGCCGAGGAAACTGAAGATTAAGGGGCCGTAACTGGCTCCAATCGCGATCGCGAGCTTCCAAAAAGAGACTTTTTCCGACCAAGGCGGTAAGGTAATGATCCAAGTGCTAAGCACTAGGAAAATGTAGCCCGCTGCAAAGATAATCGCGTTAATCAGCAAGCTGAAAACAAAACGCACGGGTTTGACGCGATTGATGAAAAGAACAATTCCCTGAGCGATTTCCGTCGATAGTCCTGCGACTAAGACAATTGCCAGCGCGACAATAAAGCCTTTGGGGGAGTTAATGGCGCGCTCAAACGCTTTACTGTCCAAGGCAAAAATCAATCCCAGGAAGTTCCAAAAGCGAGCGAGCATTGTCTCGAGGGCTGCCATAGAAGGTGTGGTCTGTTGTTTAGCGTTGCAATTATCTTCCCCCAGCACTGGAGAAAGCGCAATCGATCGGGTGAAGTTGTCGCGCGATCGCGATCGCCTTCTCGTTTCACTGGACGAATTGAAGCGAACAATCCTCGCCCCATTTTTTCGTTTTTTGTGCAACTGAAAATTACTAAGACTTAACAAATGTTGCTTTGTTTAAATGGTTTTAAATTAGTGTTTTTTCTTGACATAAGCCCTAAAAATAATTTAAAATAATATTAGCTATTTCTAATCTTTGATATTATGATTTCTAATCTTAATTACTACCCCCAGATGACAGTGGAAGAGTATTTGGAATGGGAGTCGCAGCAGGAACTCCGACATGAATACATTGAGGGTGAAATTATCGCGATGACGGGGGGAACGATTCCGCATACTAAAATCTACCTCAATTTATATACAGCTTTAAGACCTCATTTGCGGCAACGAGGATGCGAAGCTTATGTGGCTGATGTTAAGGTGAAAGCCGGTACAAAAAATCGCTATTTTTACCCCGATTTAGTGGTAACTTGCAATGCTGAGGATTTAAAAGCGCGCGACTGCGTTCAAAACCCAACTGTTATCGTTGAAGTTTTATCGGTGAGTACCGCGAATTACGATCGCACGAAAAAACTGCAATACTACCGCCAAATTCCCAGCTTGCAAGAGTACATCCTTATCGATTCCGAAGCAATGAGCGTGGAAATCTATCGTCGCGGCGAGGGAAAGATGTGGTTTTATTGCGCCTATGAAGCAGGAGAGGCAATCGCGATCGATAGCATTAATTTTGAATGCGCGATCGAACTGTTGTATGAAGGAGTAAGTTTTGAAGATCGGAAGAAAGAAAACGACGAAAATTCGTAGAAAAAGTTTTAAACACCTTACTTTATCTCGATCGGGATTGAGCGTTAAGTGAGTGCCATTCAATCTTTATCTTTTTCTTTCTTAAAAAGACCAGTTTTTTCCAAAACCATCAAATTCTATGATTGCCAATCTTCAAAATTACCCGCGAATGACTCCCGAAGAATATCTCGAATGGGAAGTTCATCAAGAACTGCGCTATGAATACATTGACGAGGAAATTCTCGCGATGACGGGCGGCACGATTCCTCATAATGATATTGACCTGAATTTATATACTGCCCTACGACCTCATTTACGCGAACTTGGTTGCCGCGTTAATGTCTCCGATGTGAAAGTTAAAGCGGGCAAAAAAAATCGTTATTTCTATCCCGATTTAGTAGTAACTTGTAACGCCGATGACCTAAAAGCGCGCGATTTCATCCAAAATCCCACCGTTATTGTTGAAGTTTTATCGCCCAGTACCGCCAACTACGATCGCACGAAAAAACTGCAATGCTACCGCCAAATTCCCAGCTTGCAAGAATATGTCCTTATCGATTCCGAAGCAATGAGCGTGGAAATCTATCGTCGCGGCGAGGGAAAGATGTGGTTGTATTGCGCCTATGAAGCAGGAGAGGCAATCGCGATCGATAGTATCAAATTTGAATGCGCGATCGAACTGTTGTATGAAGGGGTTAGTTTTGAAGTGCAAGCAGACGAAGAAAGTTCGAGTTCTTAAGGAACTGAAAACCGCAATTTATAACTCCTATCAAAGCTCAGAAATTAGAAGATTTAAAAATTCCATCCTCGCGCGATCGCGCCCGGAAGCGGAAGTAGCACCGCAATCAGTAAAGCTAACACCAACAAGCCCAAAAAATCGCGGCGGTTATCCAACTCGGTAATATCGTTGAGAGCGGGTTCGTCTGCGAGCGGCATAAACAGAAGAATAAGCGCCCAAATTAAAAATTCCTGTTGTCGGAAGCCCAACAATAAAATTAACAAGCGCGAAACTTGACCGATGAGCATTGCTTGGCGCTGTCCGAACATGGCATGAACGATACGACCGCCATCGAGTTGACCGACGGGAATTAAGTTCAAAACCGTAATAATTAAACCAATATAGCCCGCGATCGCTAAAGGATGGAGATTAATTCCTAAATTTTCTGTCAGTTTGCTCCCTAATACCAGTTTGCTCGCAACCCCCATTAATAAGGAAAAGCGCGGATCGAGAGCGGAAAAATTGAAAATACTGTTGGGTTTGGAGAGGGGAACGACTTCAGAGAGGGATAGTCCCCAAATGAATAGGGGAACCGATAGAATCAAGCTAGCGATCGCGCCGACAATCGCCACATCAAATAATGCCTTGCGATGGGGAACTGGCGATCGCATTTGAACGAAAGCGCCCAGCGTCCCGATAAAGAAAGGAATGGGAATGAAATAGGGCAACGTCACCCGAATTTTGTAGCGAAGGGCAACCCAATAGTGACTGAGTTCGCGCAGTCCCAGGATGGCAATTAGCGCCAAACTGTAGGGAAGTCCGCGCGCGAGCAATTGGGGAGTAGCTTGCCATTGCTCGCTTTTCAACCCGGCAAATTCTGCCCCAGCCATCGTTGCAGTTAGCAGGGTAATTAATAAAAGCGCGATCGCGAAACCGGGACGGTAGAGAGAGTGTTGCCCGCGATCGGGATTACCTTCTTTCATTTTAAGAAA
Source organism: Oscillatoria sp. FACHB-1406 (assembly GCF_014698145.1). NCBI lineage: Bacteria > Bacillati > Cyanobacteriota > Cyanophyceae > Oscillatoriales > Oscillatoriaceae > Oscillatoria > Oscillatoria sp. FACHB-1406. Next base: position 87,091 of record NZ_JACJSM010000024.1, read on the forward strand.
AAGCTGGAAAGACTTACGGGGAATTTCGAGCAATCCTCGCTCGTTTGTCAGTTCGTGTTTGCATTAAAAACAAGGGGCTATTCGCTAAAATCCAGGAGCATAGCCAAACTACGCTCCTGGATTGAAAAAAACGACTCGTCAGCGCTACTGCTTTGAAGAAATGGCTTCGGCGGGAATTAATTTTATATTTTTCGCCAAACCGAGAGCTTGCAGTAACCGAATTGTCATCCAAGTCGTATCGATTTCCCACCAAGTCAAACCATGACGGGCAGAATATTGATAGGCATGGTGATTGTTATGCCAACCTTCCCCGAACGTGAGAAGCGCAACCCACCAGCAGTTTTTTGAATTATCTTTGGACTCAAACCGACTGTAACCAAACTTGTGAGTTGCACTGTTAACGAACCAAGTGCAATGAAACACAACGACTAGACGAACAAAAATTCCCCAAATCACAAACGGCCAACCCCCAAGCGCATAGAGAAATACCCCTAAAACCACTTGAATCGGTACGAACCAATTTTGTAGGAACTGATAGACGGGATCGGAGCTAATATCTTGGGTGTAGCGAGGAATCTTCTCGTCAGCCGGGATTTGGTGCAGCATCCAGCCCATATGACTCCACCAAAAACCGCGATTAGAATCGTGGGGATCGGGTTCGGTATCGGAGAATTTATGATGGATGCGATGCAATCCTACCCAGTCAATCACGCCTCCCTGACAAGCCAGCGTTCCACAGAATGCAAAGAAATACTCGAATACCTTCGGCAGTTCAAAACTGCGATGAGCCAGCAGGCGGTGAAAACCGAGTGTAATTCCCAAGCCTCCTGTTATCCAGTACAGGATAAAAGCGACCGCCACGGCAGACCAGCTAAAATTACCGGGCAGGAGGGCGAATAGTGCCGCAACGTGGATTAATAGCATATAAACTATCGTAACCCAGTCGAAATCAGCTTTTTTTGAAGTAGCAACAGTCATTCAGTAACCTTAAATGCGAATTAAATTTTGCCGTCTTGTGCTAGTCAAACCCACGAGTTTGAATCTAAGATGCAACAACTATCTCAAATTTTAACGCTTTTCTCAAAATGACTCGCTTGGATTTGCTCGTAGAAGCAGAGAAGGCACTATCCCCGATTTTTTCTGGTATTGACGCTCGGGTCAAGCAAAATCTTAAAAAAATCTTGGATGCCTTTCGGAATCATCGTTTGGGGGTGCATCACTTTGCGGGGGTTAGCGGTTACGGACACGACGATCTCGGACGCGAAACGCTCGATAAAGTTTTTGCGGAGGTGATGGGGGCGGAAGCGGCGGCGGTGCGGATTCAGTTTGTTTCTGGGACGCACGCGATCGCCTGCGCTCTGTATGGTATCCTCCGTCCCGGCGATGAAATGCTCGCCGTGGCGGGCGCGCCCTACGATACCCTCGAGGAAGTGATTGGGTTGCGCGGCGAGGGACAGGGTTCCCTGCGCGATTTCGGCATTACTTACCGCCAATTGGAGCTTACCCCAGAAGGCGCGATCGACTGGGAAGCGCTCGAGACCGCCATTCGCCCCCAAACTCGTTTAGTCTCGATTCAGCGTTCCTGCGGCTATTCCTGGCGTAATAGTTTAAGCCTTGAAGAAATTTCACAAATCGTTAAAATTGTCAAGTCTCAAAACCCGAATACTGTTTGTTTCGTCGATAACTGCTACGGCGAATTTATCGAAACCCAGGAACCAACGGCGGTAGGTGTCGATTTGATGGCCGGTTCATTAATTAAAAATCCGGGGGGAACGATCGCGCCGACGGGGGGCTACGTGGCGGGGAAAGCCGAATATGTAGAAGCCGCAGCCTGTCGCCTCACCGCCCCGGGCGTAGGCAGTTCCGGCGGCGCAACTCTCGAGCAAAATCGCCTGCTGTTTCAAGGATTATTTCTCGCGCCGCAGATGGTGGGTGAAGCGATGAAAGGCAACCATTTAACCGCCTACGTTTTCGATCGCCTCGGCTACCCCGTTAATCCCCTTCCTTTTGAACCCCGCCGCGATGTCATCCAAGCGATTCGTTTCGGCGATCCCGACAAGCTAATTGCCTTCTGTCGCAGCGTTCAACAGCATTCTCCTGTCGGATCTTATCTGGATCCCGTTCCGGCGGCGATGCCCGGTTACGAGAGCGAACTCGTGATGGCTGGGGGAACGTTTATCGATGGTAGCACCTCTGAATTTTCCGCCGATGGGCCGCTGCGGGAACCGTATATTGGGTTTTGTCAGGGGGGAACGCATTGGACGCACGTCGCGATCGCGCTCGAAGCGTTTATTAATGGGTGAACGGCACTGAAATAAGAGTTGAAAAATTTCCCAAAGCATTGATATTTCGTAGTACATTGACAAGCTTAAAATGGGTGGTAATTTCTTTTTTTGTATTTATGGTAGAGAACAAATTTTTACCCCTAAAATTAAGCTTGCCAGCCTACTACGACAGGACTTCTTTAAGATTTGCGAATTTTTTTGCGGTTTTGAATTCCGAATAGACTCAGCATAGTAATCCCGAATAAAGTTGAAGGTTCGGGAACAGATTTTCCGGGATCTGTCGGTGGCTGTATAGGAGCTTCGGGATCTTTACATCCCGATATTAGCGTTCCGCCATTCTTATCGCCCATCACTGCGATCGCGTTTTCCTCACACAATCCCTTCCCGAAAAATTCTAAGGAGTAATTACCTTGCAAGCGTTGAGGAATGAGGAAATGGCGATCGCTCCCTGTCGCCGTGTAAAATAAACCCGGAATCTCACCCGTTTGCGTCCAAGCACCATCGCGGTAACTCAATTTATTACCTAGCGGATCGGTCAGCATAAAATCGATATTATAAAACCATCCTTGTAACCAATCTTTATATTCAGCATTGAGTTTTGGAATCGAGTAGTGTTGGAAAGGGGCAGAAAGGACAGAAATTCCGGTCCCGCCAGTGCCGCGATCGGCAAACTTTTTACATTCGGGAGTCATCGGAAAAGTAATCAAACATTCCCAAGGCGTAGCATCTAAGTTCGGGCCTATAAATGAATTATTGAATTCAATAAATTCTAGGTTTCTGGGAATAAAGCCTTGTCCGTCGTTAATGAAAGCTTCTTCAGAGGCTCGCTCGATCAACCCCACTCCCGTACATTGTCCGTAATAGCATTTTTGTTGATACGGGTCTAAAAAAGCAGGAGAACCCACAGAATAAGCATATGTGCTGTTAAATTGAGTTTCAATATAACTCTTCATTTTTTCAGCATAGTTATCGCCCCAGAAATCGGGGATTTTTAAGTATTCAACTCGTTTTTCTGTACTAAAGGGAGAGTTGAGGAGATTGCTAACGAAAGAACCAAAAGAATGCTGTTGTTGTACGCCATCATCGTGAGTAATGGTGCGATATCTATTCTGAACGAGATCCCAATATTGACCTAAAGTATAGGGCGCACTCGATTCGTAAACCTGCCCGTTCCAGTTGAAACCGACATGAGAAAAAGGACGATCTTTTTCGCCGATGTAAATTAATCCCGAATTTTCAGATAAGTCAATTTTGGCATTAAAATCAAAGGTTCCTTGGGGTTGAACGCGAAAGCTAATTCTCGAGCCAACTTTGACATCGAGAGTTGAAGAAATTTCGAGCTTGCCGGGATTATTAGGATTAGTTAGTTCGTAATTGCTGCTGCTGACTTTTGCTCCATCAATCCAGATAGAAGCGTTTAAATTGCCCGTCATGTTGCTGAGGAGGGTGTTGAAGCTGACGCTAGCATCAACGGGACTAATCCAAGTTTTTTCGTAGCTACCGTTCGCAGCAGTTTGGCTATCCTGAAATAGCGTGTAGGCTAGGGTAGCAGGAGTGTGGAAGGCGAGAGTTGCGGTGGTGAGGGCGACGAGGGCAAGTTGGCGGTTTGACATATTGGTGGTAATTTCCCTGGCACAAACGAATTTTGAGGGAGATTGAAGCCTCTCCCTAGATAGGAACTCGCTATTTTTTGTTTTTTTTTACGCAGACGGGCGCAATTTGTTACAAAACTTTATGGGAAGCGGTGGGAATATTTCAGATGTAGCGATTGTCTTAAATGTCAAGTCAGTAATGAGAATTTAGCTGAATTTTCTGGGCGGCGATTGAGGCCGCGACAATTGCTTCATCCCGCTCGCGAACAC